>NZ_AUTP01000335.1:0-10446 GCF_000498075.1 Pseudoalteromonas sp. TAB23 | reverse complement strand
TCCATGCCGAACTCAGTAGTGAAACGAAACAGCGCCGATGATAGTGTAGCATTTGCTATGTGAAAGTAGGACATTACCAGGCTTCAAATTGTAGAAAGCCCGGATCTAACGATTCGGGCTTTTTTACGTCTGCAGAAAAGTAAAATACGCACAATTAATACACACTCACATCAACACCTATCACGTAGGTCGGGCGAGCGCAGCGACTCCCAACGTTAAAATCATGAAAAATATCCGCTCAGCAATGAGTGCGCATCATTTTCACTATGACTCTCCACCGCTGTGGGCACTATCACATTACACAAGCTTCACATTGTAGAAAGCCTGAATCTAACGATTCGGGCTTTTTTACGTCTGCAAAAAAGTGATTCAGGGATTCCTCTATAGCGGAGCGTCTCTTAGTGAATAATTCACTTAATTTAACGAGTTAAAGTGCTCGCTGATGCGAGCGTAGCGACTCCCGACGTTAAAATCACATCGAGAATAGCTACAGTGTTCTTATTTCACGAGCTGGGTTACCCGCTACTACAGTATTAGGCATTACATTTTTAGTAACCACAGCACCCACAATACTACTTTCACCAATACTCACACCCGCTAAAATAATTACACCTGCGTCAACCCATACGTTATTGCTTAACGCGATAGATGCTGCAAAGTTTTCCTTATTAAGCCTTTTTGCTGGATTAGTAGCATCTAACACAGCTAAAAGCTGAACGTTCGGGCCAATTAAGCAGGCATCACAAATGGTGATTAAGTAATTGGCTAATGGCGAGTCGAGAAGTGTGCAATTAATATTTATAAAAGTCGGATTGTTAATGAAGGCTGAGATATTTAGTCGTTAATCGCTATTTAGTAGTTTTACCTAGTTGTCTTGTTCTAAATTTTATATAGATACTTCTAATAAAGTACTTAAGAAAACTGTACTATTACAGGTGTTTTAAAATAACTATAACGAGAAACATATGAAATTATTAACTGCAGCAACTTTAATAGTTGCTTCATCGACAGCTTTTGCACGCCCTGCACCGTTAGTGTCTATTCCTACTCACGATACATTTTTTAATAGTATTGCAGCGCATTGCGGTAAAGCTTTTGAAGGTGAAGTAGCGGTAGATAACGCGAAAGGGCCAAGCTCATTTACAGATAAAAAGCTGGTTATGCATGTACGTAAATGTAGCGAGGCTGAGTTACAAGTACCGTTTCATGTAGGGGACGATGCATCACGTACGTGGATCATAACTAAAACGGGTAGTGGCTTGAGTTTAAAGCACGATCATCGTCATAAAGATGGAACTGACGACGCATCAACCATGTATGGTGGCCATACGCTTGATGCAGGTTTTGCGCAAATGCAGTCGTTTCCAGCAGACCAATACTCTAAAGAGTTATTCGTGAAAGAAGGCATTGCACAGTCTGTAGGTAATACATGGCAAATGTATATTTACCCAGAAGTATTTACTTATCGATTAATTCGCCAAGGACGTGAGTTTAAGGTGGATTTTGATTTAACGAAACCGATTACTCCACCATCAGCACCTTGGGGTTATAAAGACTAAGGTTACTTACCCTTGTTTGTATCTTCTTTAGTTTCGCATTGTAGTAAAACACTTAAATCTGGTTGGTAAGCACGTGGTTTTGTTGGAAAGCGCTCGTACTCTTGCACGCCTTCAAGTATTTTCAACATAAAGGTATTGCCGCGGCATAGACGGTCAGCATGGCGTAATAAAAATACACTTTGATTGGTAAAGTGTTTGTAATCGTCTGACTGGATTTCTATTTTATAGTTGTCTTCGCCAATTTTTGTTTGGTAGTAATGCACTTTGTTGTCAAAGTCGTAGAACTTCTCTGTTTCGGCTTTTTCAGCAAGTGCAGTATTTGCACTCGAAAGGGCCACCAGTGTAGCGCCTATAAATAAGCGTGGTGCGTTTATTCCTTTCATAAAATGTATCCTTTAATTTGCGAACTTTATACCCATTAATAAGAGTAATAAGGTCGATTTCTTTACGTATTAGTCTAACACCCAAAAAGGGAAGTGTGATGTTCAAACAAATAAAACAACTTTTTGCTGTATTCGATGAGCAGCAGCCAAGTATGCAAGAGCACGATTTA
This sequence comes from Pseudoalteromonas sp. TAB23, assembly GCF_000498075.1. NCBI lineage: Bacteria > Pseudomonadati > Pseudomonadota > Gammaproteobacteria > Alteromonadales > Pseudoalteromonadaceae > Pseudoalteromonas > Pseudoalteromonas sp. TAB23. The sequence continues at coordinate 8,334 of NZ_AUTP01000335.1, read as the reverse complement.
AAAACAGCTGTTGCTGCATTATTAATTGAAGTTATGCGTGCAGATACCAAGCTTGAACATGATGAACAACGAACCCTGACTGTAACCTTAAAAAAGTATTTTAATTTAACAGATATTGAGGTTGATGAGCTTACTAATAACGCGGCAAGTAGCTTAGATGATTCGATAGATTACTTTCAGTTTTCAAAACAGATTAATGAGCATTGCAGCGCGGCGCAGCGAATAGAAATAATAGAATTATTATGGCGCTTAGCGTATGCCGATGGAGAAATAGATCCCCAAGAAGACTACGTAATACGTAAAGTAGCAGGGCTTTTATATGTAACGCATACCGATTTTATCGCCGCAAAACTCGCGGCGACAAAGTAATTAGTTATTTAGGCGTGCAAGTTACCTTAACTTACTTGCAACGCTTACTAACTGATGAGCAAGCGCCGATACTCGCTCTGCAGTAACAGGTTCATTAATTTGCCCATTTTCATCAAACAATGTGTGTACAGCGGGTACTGCAAGTTGATCGGCAAGCACTAACGATCCAATACCACTTAATATATCACGTACATGATTTAAACCGCGTAACCCACCAAGTCCACCTGGTGATGCTGAAAACAGCGCCACTACTTTATTACGAAAAGCAGGAACAGCACCTTGCTCTGTACGCGATGCCCAATCAATCGCATTTTTAAGTGCTGCAGTTATAGAGCCGTTGTACTCTGGGCTTGCTAGTAAAATACCGTCAGCTGCACGTAGTTTGTCTTTTAAAAGCTGTACATCGCCTGGTGTACCTTGCGCTTCAATATCTTCGTTAAATAGTGGGATGTTTAATTCGTTTAGTTTTATTACTTCTACTTCAGCACCTGTTTGTAGAGCAAAACGTGCTGCCTCATTAATAATTTTTTGATTAAAGCTTTCTTGTCGAAGACTTCCTGCTAGGGCGACAATTTTTGGTGCTGACATGCTAGTGACCTTTTAGTGTTTAAACTTACAACGCTAATGTAGCAAAATTTTGCTTGTAGAAAACCCCAATAAACGCAACACTTGTGTGCGTAAATGCACATAAGTATAAGGTAAGCAGCATGGCGATAAAATTTGAAGATTGGCAAGACGTTAAAGTAGCGTTTGAAGTAGCACGATTAGGCACGTTAACGGCGGCAGCAGAAGAGCTTAATGTGCACCACAGCACAGTACTTAGGCGAATTAATAATCTTGAAAAAAACTTAAATGCACGCCTTTTTCATCGCCATGCCCGTGGTTACAAGGTTACTGAAATTGGCACCAAGTTATTTGCAACGGCGCAAACTATTCATAGCTCCTTAGAGCAGTTACATAACGATATAGTAGCGGCCGATAGCACCCTTAGAGGGAGTTTGTTGCTAACGACGGTAAGTGGCTTTATGGATGTACTTGGTGATGTATGTGAGCAATTTCAGGCATTACATCCACAAGTACAGCTTGAGGTTATTTTAGAACAAAAAAGATTAAGACTCGATCACGGACAAGCACATATTGCAGTGCGTGCAGGCCCAAGACCTGATGAGGGCGATTATATTGCTCAGCATTTAGCGCAGTTATCATCGGGTTTATACGCGAATAAACGTTACATTAATAAGTACGGCATGCCTAAATTATTAAGTGATTTACAACAACATAATTTTGTATCGGGTGTGGCGGGTTTTAATGCCCGCGTGCCTTATTTTGCATGGGCTGATGAACATATTCCTGCATCGCAAATTAAGCTGCGAGTATCTGAAACCGCAGAAGCGACTCGTGCAATAATTAAAGGGCTAGGCATTGGCGGATTACAGCATGACGTAGCGGCGCAATATTCTGATTTAGTACCTATATTACACAGTGAGTTAAGCTGGCCTACCGATGTATGGTTAGTCACGCATCACTTAGTGCATCGCACTGCTAAAGTACAAGCTTTTGCAGGGTTGTTAAAAACACACTTTAGTAAGTTAGCTGCTAATCAATAGTTTTAGCAGCATTTTAGCTGTGTTTTAAATGATTATAGTGTTTTTTTTACTTCTATGCCTAGGCGTTTAGCCAAGCGTACTAAGTTAGCTCTATCTAATTCAAGTACTCTTGCTGCTGCTGACCAGTTGTAGTTATGCTTCTTTAATTGCTCGGTAATTACGTTGTATTGCAACGATTCTACAGCTTGCTTTAAAGGTTGGTTGATTAAGGTGTTGGTTGTACTTTGGCTTGCTACTAGAGAGCTTTGCGGCGCACTCGGTGTTAAATCACAGTGCTCGCTTGTAATGGTTATTATTGGATTTTGCCATTGGCTTTGTTTTGCTTTTAGGGCGCTGCGGCTAATCACATGTTCAAGCTCGCGAACGTTACCTGGCCAGTTGTACTGATTAAGCAATACTTGCGCTTCAGGGCTTAGTTTTAATTGTTTTATCCCTAATTTACGGGCTGTTTGCTCGATAAAATAACCAGCTAAGAGTGTTATGTCGTGCTCGCGTTTACTAAGTGGTGGCACAGTAATAGGGTAGACACTGAGGCGATGGTATAAATCGGCTCTAAAGCGACCTTGAGCTACTTCTTCTTTTAAATTTCTGTTGGTTGCAGCAACGACGCGTACATCTACGTACTTTGGCGTGTCTTCTCCTACCGTTTGTATTTCGCCACTTTGTAGCACTCGTAATAGTTTACTTTGCATGGCCAGGGGCAGTTCGCCTATTTCATCTAAAAATAACGTGCCGCCATCAGCTAATTGAAATTTACCTTGGCGCGAATTTTGTGCGCCTGTAAAAGCCCCTTTCGCATGACCAAAAAATTCACTTTCGGCAAGGTTTTCGGGAAGCGATGCACAATTTAAGTGAATAAGCGGTTGATCTTTTCGAGCTGAATTTAAGTGAATATTACGCGCAACAAGTTCTTTCCCTACTCCTGTTTCACCTAATATAAGCACGCTAAAGTTAGATGCTGCAACGAGTTTAATTTCGTTTTTAAGTGTTTGCATTAGCGGACTTTGACCAATAATTTCACCGCCGTCCCGTGTTAACGCTTCACGATTTAGTTCTTGCACTAATGCACTTGAGTGCTGTGCATGCTGTTTGTAATGGGCAAGCTCTAAAGCTGTTTTAAAGTGCGCACTACACAGCGTTTGTAAGGTATTGAGTGTATCAGCGCTTATGCTGTTAAATGCATTGGCGTTAAGGCTATCAAACGTAAGTACGCCAAGTAGCGCGTTTTTATCATAAAGGGGTAAACCTAAACATGCATGTACCGGTATGTCGCCTGTTTTAGCTAATAGTAATCCGTCGTATGGATCGGGTAGTGGGCAGTCGTGCGCAAATTGTAGCGCGAGTGTGCTTTTGCAAATAGCTTCTAGGCGAGGGTGCTCTGCTATTTTAAATCGTCTGCCAAGGCTGTCGGGCATTAACCCTTTAATTGCCAGTGGTTTTAATTGCTCGCCCTGAAGCACTAATAACGCACTTGCATCACTTGGAATAACCCGCTCAACCGTTGCTAGTAATTGATCAAAGCTATGCTCGTGTAGTGTACTTTGAGCAAGCTCTAGAGCAACTTGTGTAAGGTTGAATTGCTGGTTCACGTCAAAATGACCTATTTGTGTTTTTATGAGTTAATTTATAGTAGGTCATAAAGACTCATACTGTAAAGTGGTTTAATTTAACTTATTGAATTTAATTAATTAAATTTGTTGGCACAGTATGTGTAATAGCTAAGTAACGTAGTTAGTTACAGAGATCGCCATGAACACACTAATGCTGAATAATTTAAATAATCAAACACAGTTTAGTTCACTATACGAAACAGTATTATTTGCTGCCAATACTGCATTAGCTGTGAGTTTAGTGTGTATTACGGCAAGTATTTTAATTAGCTACCCGTTTGCTGAGTACTTTTCTATTGCGGTGCAAGTATCAGCTCATATTGGCACTATTGTTATTGCTGCTATTTTAAAAGTAAGTTACGTGCTGCGCTGTGTTGCACAACATGGTTTAGGGCAGGAGGTACGATAATGCGCCCTATAAACTTAACTGAGCCAATGCCAGCACGCGTTGCTATTCATCAAGTATCTCAATGGCCGTTATGGATGCTCGCTTTTAGACCTTTCTTTTTAGGCGGTGGCTTATTGGCATTTTTGTCAGTGGGGTATTGGCTACTTATTTTAACAGGCCATGCAAGTTGGCACTTATCGATACCTGCGACATTATGGCACGCGCACGAAATGCTGTTTGGCTTTGCAGGAGTTGTAGCTGTTGGTTTTTTACTTACCGCTGCACAAACATGGACAGGCGTACCGAGCATAAGTGGCAAAGCCCTTATGTGGCTTACGTTTATATGGCTTGCAGCGCGCTTAGCCTTTTTTGTGATATTGCCTGATATTGCTCATTTTAATTTATATGCTGCACTTACATTACAAGTTATTTGGTGGTTAGGCGCCATAGCAGTACTGGCTAATATGTTATTAAAAGCCAATAGCAAAAGTAACTATCCATTTTTAGCTATTTTAGCTGTGCTTTGTGGGCTAAATGTATTGTATTTAATACTCATTTTACAGAAAAACATGCAGCTTGCACTTGGTGTGGTTGATACCGCAGTACTGGTAATTACTTTACTAGTTGGCATTGTTGCGGGTCGCGTTTTACCATTTTTTACCGCTAAAGGTCTAGGTTTAACCGCACAAGTTCGCACTCCTAAAATAGATAAAGCGGTGATGTATTTATCTATTTTGGCTATCACTTTATTTTTCATCAACAAGTTGTTTTTGAACACGATTAATCCTGCGTTAGTTGTTGCAACTATTGCTGCGCTTCATCTGGTCAGGGCTGGTTTTTGGTGGGATAGCAAGGTATTGAGAGTGCCGTTGTTATGGTCTTTACATTTTTCCTACTTAGCGTTAGGCGTAGGGTTAGTGATGGTTGCATTTAGCTTTTATAGCAGTGCAATACAATTTAAAGATGCGCTGCACTTAATCACTATTGGCACAATAGGTATGATGATTTTAGCAATGATGACGCGTGTATCACATGGTCATACAGGGCGGACACTCGCTATTCCTCATTACATGGCTGTTGCTTTTGCGTTTTTGCTTGTGGCCGCTATTACTCGTTCATTACTCCCTTTTATTATTGGGCCTCACCTTGCTTGGCAAATAAGTGCTTTGCTGTGGTTAGTGGCTTTTTCATTATTTTTAATTCACTGCACACCTATATTAACGCGGCGTCGTGTTGATGGGCGTCGTGGTTAGTTCATCCATAGGAAACACATATGTTATCTGATAAAACCATTGAGATTGTAAAAAGCACAGTTCCGTTATTAGCGCAGGCGGGTACGGTTGTTACCGATCATTTTTATAAGCGTTTATTTAGCCATAATCCTGAGCTTAAAAATATTTTTAATATGGCGAATCAAGATACAGGTCGTCAGCAATTTGCACTTTTTAATGCATTGGCTGCGTATGCACAAAATATTGATAATTTAGCCGTATTAAAAGAAGCGCTAACACGTATTAATCATAAGCATACTAGCTTGAATATTTTACCTGAGCATTACCCTATTGTAGGTGCGCATTTAATTGGTACTTTAAAAGAGCTTATTCCTGAGCAATTTACTCCCGATGTTGAATACGCTTGGCGCGAAGCTTACGGCGTACTTGCTGATATTTGTATAACCGAAGAGGCTGCTTTGTATGAGCACAGTAAAAATAAACACGGTGGTTGGGCGGGAACTCGCCAATTTGAAATAACCAACAAACAGGCTGAATCAGAACTAGTAACGAGTTTTACACTTATGCCAGTTGATGGCGAAGCTGTTATTACACATAAACCAGGGCAGTATTTAGGTATTAAAGTTAAGCCAGAGGGCGCTGAATATGAAGAAATTCGCCAGTATTCTATTTCACAAAAAAGTAACGCTAAAAACTACCGTATTAGTGTTAAAAAAGAGCTACAGCCAAAGCCTGGCATGGTGTCTAATTATTTACACTCATTAGAGCAAGGCACTATTGTTGAGTTATACCCGCCGGCAGGAGACTTCTTTTTACGCAATAACACAAACCCAGCGGTACTCATTTCAGCAGGTGTTGGGCAAACGCCAATGCTGGCTATGCTTGAAACGTTATTAAGTGACAACTCTAATCAAGAGATTATGTATTTACATGCCTGCGAAAATACTCAGCAGCATTCGTTTTCAAAATATTTAAATGAGTTAAATGCAGTTTATAACCGTTTACAAACAATGACGTGGTTTAACCAAGCGACAGAGGGCGCTGACTTTACTGGGTTAATGAATCTAAACGCAGTACAAGCACAGCTACCATTGAGTAATGGCGACTTTTACTTATGTGGTCCTGCCGGTTTTATGGCATTTATAAAAAACCAGTTACTTGAATTAGGTGTTAAAAACGAGCAGATTCATTATGAAGTGTTTGGTCCGCATCAAGACTTGTAATAACGCTTTAAAATAGAAAAAGGCGCGCAGCGATATGCTGCGCGCCTTTTTTATAAACTTTAAAGTGCCTTATAACTCTTTACAGATAACACCTTCAAGTACTGTAGTAAGCTCTTTTTTAGGATAGTAAAGCTCACATTGGTTATTACGTAGCTGCAAAATAAACTTCTCAGATTTTATATTATGCGCGCCCATAATTACTCTGCCATCAGACCCTTTACTCATTGCATGATCAATTAGCAGTTCGCTACGTTTAGTAAATACCGAATCGGCAAGTGTTACTAATGTGCCTCCCTTAGCTTGTTGAATTGCCTGTTGTAGTGTTGTAATAACGCTGGGATTAACGCTCGTTAATATAGCGGGTTTAGCAGGCTCACTATCTACACTTTGGCATCCGCCTAAAGCGAGCAAGGTGGCTAATGGGAGTAATAATTTAGCCATTACCTTTCCTCACCCAGCGTTGGCCAAGTTAAGTCCATATTACGCTGGGTAAATTGTACCGGCATATTTAAAGGAATGAGAGATTCACGAGAGCTTGAAAAATTAGCGGGTTCTGCTTTTGCAGCAGCCGTTCTAACTGGACAACTGCCATTTTCAACATGAAATAATGCGGTGGCTAAAACGGCCTCGTCACTGTCGCCTAACTGATGATCAAAGTCGTCCTCAATTTCACAACCTTGAACATCAGCATCAAATTGTGGAGTAGGGGTTGGTGTAAAACCCGCAGCGTATTCGCCAAATCCTTTGCTATTTACGCCACTAAACTGAATAGTGTAATAGGTTGTTGCGCAGTTATGAGTTGGGGTAAAGCCATAGGGCTTACCGCAGGTTTTGTCGCCAATTAAAATAACTTCTGCGTCTATACCTTTTAAACCATTAATAAAAGCTTCTGATGCCGAACAGGTGCCTGATGTGCTTAATACATAAACCTTTGATAGGTTTAAATCAGGTAGGTTTTCACCTGTGCTAAAAAAAGTAGAGTAATCTATTTCTTCATCAATAAATGGGAAGGGCGAATCAACGGGTTGTTTATCGTTTTGTTGAGTTTGATAATAAAAGCGGTTGTTAACGTTGGCATTACCGGCAACCATATAAGCTAATTGTGCCGACAGTGCTAATAAACCACCACCGTTATATCTAAAGTCGATTACAAGCTCATCAATACCATCGGTTTTAAACTTATTTACCGCATCAATAAGTCCTTCTTGGGCAATGCTTATGTGGCTATTAAATTGCATGTAACCTACGCTTGAACCATTTGCGGTTGTAATCGTTTTAACATTTTGAACAGGTGTTTGTTCAATATTGCCAGCGGTTACATTAAATGTTTTTTCGGCGCCATCGTTACTGCGTACAACAATAGTATGTGAGTCGCCGTTAGTAGGACTAAATAAACCTTCGTTAAGCGTATCTACACCCGACTCTGTATTGGTATTAATGCTAACACCGTCAACTGAAAGTACGGTATCACCACGTTGAAAGCCTATTTGGCTTGCAGGCGAATCATCTTCAAGATAAGCAACGCGTAAAATACGATCGGCTGTATCGCCAATAAACGCCCAATTTATACCGTAACCAGAAGTAACGCCCGATTGCGCTTCTTGAAAGTAATCTTCAGTAGGTTCTGAAAAATGAAAGTTATCTTTTTTTGCACCTGAGTCGGTAAGCTGCTCTGTTTTTAATTGAGCGAAGTAATCGGCTACTGTTGTAAAGCTTTCAGGGTCGTTATCGGCAATCTCATCATACCAAAGGTAGGTTTCGTCGCTCCAAGAGCGAAGCCAAAGCTTTTCATAAAGGGCAGAACCCGCTTGATCTGGGTAGGGGTTGTTGTTATTAAAGGGATCGTTACCCGTACGAGGGGCTTCGCAAAAGTTTTTTAAATCGTTAGAGGGCTCAAATACCGCC
>NZ_AUTP01000334.1:0-3717 GCF_000498075.1 Pseudoalteromonas sp. TAB23 | reverse complement strand
CAGCCGATGGCGCATTTGCAACTAACCGCACCATTGAAGAAGATATAACCGCAGCGTTTGTGCAATTTACTTACAACGGCTACATTGGCGATATGCCATACAACATTGTAATTGGTGCGCGCCAAGAGTCTACCGACATTACCTCAACAGCTAATATCGATTTACCTAACGCAGTAGCATGGGAAGGTAATAACGACTTTAATGTTCGTTTTGGCTCAGATAAAGAAGATTTCACGCTTAAATCTAGTTACGATCACTTTTTACCAAGCTTTGACTTTGACATAGAAGTAATCGAAAACGTAAAAGCGCGTTTTTCTTATAGCACCACAATTGCTCGTCCAACTTACGACAACTTAAGTTCAGCAGCGACTGTTGGTGTACCGGGTGCCCCTACTCTTTTAGCGGGTTCTTCACCGGCTACAGCGTCAACGGGTAACCCTGGCTTAGTGCCGCTTGAATCAGACAATATTGATGTATCGGCTGAGTGGTACTTTGCAGAAACAAGTTATGTGTCGGTAGGTTATTACACTAAAGACATCGAAAACTTTATTGGTTTAACACCAATGACGCAAAACTACTACGGATTACGCGATGCAACAGCAGGCCCTCGCGCACAAGCTGCCATTGCTGAACTAGAATCTCGCGGACTTGCCCTAACCGATTCAAACTTATTTCAAATGGTTGCCGCAACAGAAAACAACGTTGATTTTGACTCTATGACCTACGAAGAGTTTGAAGCCGCTTACGATGTAATTGCTAACAGCGATGACCCACTACTAGAATTTACAGCGCAAGTACCTACCAACAATAAAAATGCCACCATTGATGGTTTTGAAGTTGCCTTTCAGCACTTTTTTGGTGAAAGCGGTTTTGGTGTGCAAGCAAACTACACCACAGTTAACGGCGACATAGACTTTGATGTAAACGCCGACCCTACTACAACACAATTTGCACTAGTAGGTTTAAGCGATACAGCTAACTTTATTGCAATGTACGAAAACGATGATTTTCAAGCACGTATTGCTTACAACTGGCGTGATAAGTTTTTAAATAGTGCAGCTCGATACGTAAATGAGCCAGGCTTTACTGAAGAATATTATCAGATCGACTTTAATGTTGCGTACAACTACAGCGAACAACTCTCGTTTTTTGTTGAAGGTCTTAACATTACTGAACAAAATAGCCGCGAACATGGCCGTACTTCAGTTCAATTGTGGAACCTACAACAGCTAGGCGCACGTTACAATATTGGTATGCGTTACAACTTCTAAAGGTAATACAAAGTAAAGCCGTTAGTTTTTACTAGCGGCTTTTTTGTATTTAAAACAGTATTAATGCTAGTTTAATTGTTATCAATTTTAGGGTGTTAACTCATGACCAAATCAATAACAAAAATAGTCGTTTTAGGTGGTGGCACTGCCGGTTGGCTAAGTGCAGGCTTATTAGCCGCCGAACACCCGCACCTTAATGTAACGTTAGTTGAGTCGGCAAATGTGCCTATATTGGGCGTGGGCGAAGGTACGTGGCCGTCAATGCGCAACACGCTACAACGCATTGGCATTAAAGAAATTGATTTTATAACCCAGTGCGACGCGTCATTTAAGCAAGGTTCTAAATTTATAAGTTGGCGCAACCTCAGTGAGGGAGAAAGCTACTATCACCCTTTTATGAATCCACAAGGCTATGAGCAAACCAATTTACACGCCAGCTGGCAACGTGTTGCACCTAACCAAAAATTTGCCGACGTTGTTAATATGCAAAGCTTTGTATGCCAAGCAGCACTTGCACCAAAGCAATTACAAACACCTGAATATGCAGCGGTCACCAACTATGGTTATCATTTAGATGCGGGTAAATTTGCTGAATTTTTAAAAAATCACTGCGTTAAAAACCTAAACGTTACGCATATTACTGACGATGTAACCGAGGTTATTAACCACGAACATGGCTATATTGCTTCATTAAAAACAAATAATAATGGCAATATAATAGGTGATTTATTTATAGATTGCTCAGGCTCTCGTGCTCGTTTAATTGGTGAGCATTTTAATAGTGAGTTTATAGCGCAAGATCATATTTTATTTAATAACAGCGCTGTTGCGGCGCAAATACCTAATGCACACGCCGATCAGCCAGTTGCCTCTGCTACGTTATCTACAGCGCAAAGTAACGGTTGGATTTGGGATATAGCCCTGCCAACGCGCCGTGGTACAGGTTATGTATTTAGTAGTAAATATCAAAGCGATGAAAGCGCAACAAATACTCTAAAAAGCTACATAGCTAAAAGTACCAGTGAGCAACAAGCTGAGCAACTTACCTACCGCGTATTAAAATTCAGCCCTGGTTACAGGCAACAATTTTGGATTAAAAACTGTGTTGCCGTGGGTATGTCAGCTGGCTTTTTAGAGCCGCTTGAAGCGTCAGCTCTTGCTATGGTTGAGCTTTCAATTAGCATGAAAAGCGAGCAACTACCGCAAAACCGCACCCACATGAGCCAGCTTAAAACGCGTTTTAATGATCGTTTTAGCACTCGTTGGCAGCGCGTTATTGAGTTTTTAAAACTTCATTATGTGCTAAGCGAGCGCGACGACACTCCTTATTGGCAAGATATTAGTAATTTAAATACCGCGCCCGAGCGCCTGCAAAACTTACTTAAACTTTGGCAATTTCAACCCCCTAGCCGCTTTGATTTCATTGAAAACGAAGAAGTGTTTTCATCAAGCAGTTATCAATACGTTTTATATGGCATGGGCTTTAATACACAAACAGTATCTGCACAAAATACATTTAACGACCCACGTGCTGGGGATTACTATTATCAGCAAAATCGCGAAAAAATAGCGCAGTGTTTAAATGGACTGCCAAGTAATCGCGCGCTTTTAAATCATCTTTTATTAAATAATGGGCAGCCACATAATGACTAAAACAAACGCTGTTAAAAACGTAGTAATTGCTGGAGGCGGCACTGCAGGTTGGATGGCAGCAGCGGCACTTGCTAAACTAGTTGGTAACAATATAAACATAACCCTTGTTGAATCTGACGATATTGGCACTGTAGGTGTTGGCGAAGCAACAATTCCGCCTATTCGTACATTTCATAAATTGCTGGGTATAAACGAGCAAGCATTTATGAAAGCCACTCAAGCCAGTTTTAAATTAGGTATTAGCTTTGAAAACTGGGGCGATGAAAACACGCATTATATTCACTCATTTGGCGCAACGGGCAAAGAATGTTGGGCGGGTGAATTTCATCACTTTTGGCTGCAAGGTAAAACACTTGGAATAAACAACCCATTTGGCGATTACTGCTACGAGCTGCAAGCGGCTAAAGGCGGTAAATTTGCGTTTAATCAGCAAAATCCCATTAACTATGCCTACCATATGGATGCCACACGTTACGCGCAGTTTTTACGTGAATTTTCAGAGCCATTGGGTGTAAAACGCATTGAAGGTAAAATACAAAAAGTAGTAAAAAACACTAAAACGGGCCATATAGAATCACTTACTTTAAATAATGGCGAGCACATTAACGGCGACTTTTTTATTGATTGCACCGGCTTTAGAGGTTTATTAATAGAGCAAGCATTGCATACTGGCTACGAAGACTGGTCGCATTTACTACCGTGTAACAGCGCCATTGCGGTGCAAACAAAATCAACCAGCGATACCGTATTGCCACTTACCCGCTCTATTGCCCATAAAAACGGCTGGCAATGG
>NZ_AUTP01000333.1:0-3939 GCF_000498075.1 Pseudoalteromonas sp. TAB23 | reverse complement strand
AGGATGGCTTGTAACTTAAGCCATCCTTGCCATAACACTTTCACAGATGCACGCCCTGTGCGCTTGGTATCTTTCCAGCCTCCTAACTTTGCCAGTTCCTGATACGCCCATGACATATTTGGAGCAGTTTCAGGCAATGGTGTTTTTATTCTCTTTAACCACAATAACTTCCATGCTTTGGGAGATAACAGTTGTTCACAACTTGGAGAATCAGGCTGCTCATTGGTGAACTTTAGTTGCAATATTCGCGTCGCAATAAAGCCATTAATCGTCACCAATCTTTCCATGTTATCTTGGCTTTGAAGGCGTAAACTTTCGATATCCGTGCCATCACTTTTCCAGACTTTATGGTATTCCTCTACAAGCCAACGGTGCTCATAGTAGGTGATGATAGCTAAGGCGTCTTCTTTGCTGGTGACTGGTTCACTGGTTAATAGGTGCCAGCTTAAGCCGTTCTCAGCGTTTCCTCGCTCTGCACAGCCGACATAGTAAACTGGTAGGGAGCGTCCTTTCTTATTGTAAGGCGCTTTGAGTGTCACTGGCGCATAGGTGATATCCAGTGTTGCGCTTCGGGCTTTTCTTCCTCCTTTTTGTGCAATGTGGATGTGTTTGGTGCCTGCACTCATCAGCTCGCTTGCGAACGCATAGAGCTTATCCTCACCTTCTTCAATATGACGACTTTGCATCGAGCGTACGACGAATCGTTGCTGCTCGGTCAGTTTATACTGCAAGTATTCGTAGATGTCCGCTTCGCGGTCACACACCGATATCACGTTCGCCATTTGTCCTTGCAGCCGCTCTGCCATCGCTCGTGACGCTGACTCCCACTTGTAACTTTCTTTTTCTTCGTAAGAAGTCGTCGCGTGTTTTTCTCTTTTTCCAATCGTGTTGATATCACGACTCCAGCGAGACTGTTCAATTAATCCCACAACTTGCTTTGTGTCTGGCGCAAACAGTAATACGCTATGAGCTAACAAGCCTCGTTGTTTTGCTCCTCGTCCGACATGACCCAAATCATCTCGAATGGAGGAATGTTTATAAATTAGTGTGGTCGTGTCTTCTAATGCGAGCAATAAGTTATGACTTTTTGCTTGTTCAACCGTGGCTTTAAAGCCTGACTCTGCTATAGCCGTTGCGTCAATATTCTCGTTGCGAATAAAGCGGTAGGCACCTTCCATATCNGGCGGGGGATTGAGTGATGTTCACAAGTGGTTTTCCTGGTTCATTTGCAAGCGTTGATGCTAACTTTACCAGACGCGCTGTTCTTCTTGGATCACCTAAGTCCGATTTACCGAATTGTTGTTTTGCCCAATGAGTATGTTCGTTAATCATAATGTGCCCTCAAACAAGATTTGAAGATCTGATCATGACATTGAGATTTAGTTCAAAAAAATCCCCGCTAATTTCTTAGCAGGGATTTGTGTATAAGAGACAGCTAATTAGCGCCTTTTTACATTGTAGCTAAATACAAATTTAATGCTGGTTAATCATGTGCGTTGCTAGTTGAGAGAATGATTGCTTTAAGCCTTCACGTAACAACGGATTGTCTATTTCTATATCCAGCGTTTTATTCATGCAGTGCATCCACTGATCGCGCAATGCTTTATCTACAGTAAAAGGCATATGCCTTTTACGTAGCATTGGCTGGCCATGTTTTTCAGTAAATAGGTTTGGCCCGCCTAACCAACCAGATAAAAATTCAAAAAATACTTGGCGAATTCGATCTAATGGCAGAGGATGCATATCATATAACGGTTTAGCGTATTCATCTGACTCCATTATGTCGTAGAATCGATTGGAGATAGCACGCGCCCCTTTCTCTCCACCTATTATTTCATACGGTGTTTTTTCAGGAGTAGGAGCCTGTTGCTCGGGAGCTGGCTTAGATTTAGAAAAAAGTCGTTTAATCATATTACTTATCATCGTTAATAGGCAGTGTATAGCTGCAAAGAGGTTGCTTTAAAATGGACAAATATGCGGTTTTTGGAAATCCAATTAAACATTCAAAATCCCCCGCGATACATAAACAATTTGCTGTATCACTGGGTGAGCAAATCGACTATCGCGCAATATTAGCACCTATCGATAACTTTGAAAAAACAGTATTGTCTTTTTTTGAGCAAGGTGGTGTTGGTGCTAACGTTACAATGCCATTTAAAGAGCAAGCCTATGCAATGGCCGATGAGCTTACGCCATTAGCTAAAATTGTAGGGGCTGTTAATACATTAAAAAAACGAGATGATGGCACATTACTCGGTGATAACACCGATGGTGTGGGCTTTGTAAATGATTTACTCGCTAATAAAGTTACTATAACTAATAAACGCATTTTAATTATTGGTGCGGGCGGTGCCGCTCGAGGAGTTATTTTACCTTTGTTAGAGCATAATCCTCAGGAAATAATAATAGTTAATCGCACAGCACAAAAAGCCCAAGAACTCGCAGAGCTGTTTACTCAATATGGACCGGTATCTGGCTTTGGCTTTAGTGATTTACCAGTAAGCGATTACTCACTAATTATAAATTCTACATCTAGCAGTATGAATAACGAGCTTCCAGCACTTGATGAAAAACATATAACTAACTGTGAAGTCGCTTATGACATGTTTTATTCACTGCAAAACACCATTTTTATGAATTGGGTTGCACAGCATAATATTAACGCTAAGCTTTTAGATGGTAGCGGAATGTTAGTTGGTCAAGCTGCTCAAGCATATTACGTATGGCGTAATAAAATGCCAAAAATACTTCCCGTAGTGAATGCGCTTAAACAAGGAATGCTTAAATGAATCAGGCAATACAGTTTATCGATAGGCTGGAATTTAGAGAGCCCGATCATCAGTTAGTATTTTTTGCACAAGTTAGTGGCATGCTGGTGGAGTGTGTAATAGAAGTAAATACACTTAAATTAACAGACGAAAGCCACGCAACAGAATATTTTGAAAAGTATCGTTTTGATTACGAAGAGCGTGCCGAGGAGCTCATCGAAGAAGAGAGCTATAACTCAGCAGGCCAAATTGAAGTAAGCTTATTAACTTAAGTTAGCGATTTCAGCTAAGTATTCATCTTTAAGTGATACATAGTTATCGGCAGATATTTTTAAGAAGGCAAGCTCTTGCTCTGTAAGAGGGCGGGCTTGCTTAGCTGGACTTCCTACATATAAGTAACCAGACTCTAAACGTTTGTTTGGTGGTACTAAAGATCCTCCACCTATAATTACATCATCTTCAACAACCACGTTATCCATAATAATAGCGCCCATACCTACAAGTATACGGTTTCCTAGTACACATCCGTGCAGCATTACCTTATGACCAACTGTTACATCGTCACCTATAATAAGTGGGTAACCATCAGGATTGCTTTTAGTTGCGCGAGATAAATGCAATACACTGCCATCTTGTATATTTGTACGCTCACCAATACGTATATAGTTAACATCACCACGTGCAGCTACTAACGGCCACACACTACTATTATCACCTAAAGTAATGTTACCAACCAAAACCGATGACTCATCAATATAAACAGACGAATTAAATGAAGGAGTAACACCTTTATAAGAACGAATTGCCATAGTTAGTACCTTTTAGATCATGATTATTAGTATTTGAGTGTATCAGCAAGGTGATTTTTGTACCATACAGTGCACTGTTTGGTTACAAAACTATCAGTTTTAGGGGGTTTAGTTCAGATACTAACCGAACAGTATCTTTTTTTACTTTTTCTTTAAAAAAGTGCTTGCGTAAAAATATGATCTCCCTATAATGCGACCCCACTGAGACGGGAAACGCCAACGCATAGCGAGGCAGGAACAACTCAGAGAGTTAAATAAAACTTCGGTTTTAAATTATCGAAAGAAAGTTTAAAACTAAGTGTTGACTCGAAAAATAAAGGGTGTATTATTCGCATCCCTTGAGACGCTAAAGCGACTCAAAA
>NZ_AUTP01000332.1:0-8273 GCF_000498075.1 Pseudoalteromonas sp. TAB23 | reverse complement strand
CACTTAAGCCATCTATATTGATCAGCGCTTGGACATTAAATCGCTTCGAGTTAGTGTCGCTGCTACCCACAATTCCGCCGCTGTAAGCTAACAGCGCGGCTAATTGGCCACCTGCAGAGCCGCCCGATAAAGCAATCTTAGTGCTGTCTATATTATACTGAGCAGCATTATTATTAAGCCAATGAAACGCACTAACTAAATCCTCAGCTGCTGCAGGATAAGGCGCTTCCTCGCTGAGGCGGTAACTGGGCGCAGCAACAATATAACCGCGTTCTACCAGCGCAATTGCAAGTGCTATCATTAATGCGGGGGTGCCTGATTGCCAGCCCCCCCCGTGGATCAATATGATCAAAGGCGCTGTTTGTGTTTGCAGCTTTTGCTGATAAATATCTAAAGTCTGTGCACTGTTTTTAGTTTGCTTGTAAACCAATGCTTTATAAGCGATGACAGAGTCAGGAAGTGTCGTTGCGGGCACCTGCATGTGTGGATAGTGTTTGATTAGTTTTTTATAAGTATTTTCAACGGTGTAATCAGCTGCTATGCATGGCTGAACACATAGCAATAATATGGCAATAAAGTTCAACTTTTGATGTTTAAACATATTCATTTAATCCAAAGTGTCGTAACGGGCATAGTCAAAATCGGCATAGCTGCTAGCGCCAGGAGTTTGCGACAGGCTAAATAAGCCTAACTTAGCTCCTACCCAGCGGCCTTTTTTAGCTTGGAAGTGTTCACCAATAATTTGAAACTCAGCACTTGCAGCGGTTCTATAACTAAAAATGGCTGTGGCGCTTGGTTGTAGAACGACTTTTAGTTCAAGATAGGGTTGTGTCAGTGGTTGTTGCCCAACGATACTTTCTTTACAGCCTTTTCTCGCATTAAAACAGTGCACATAGACTAGCTGTTGTTCGCCAGTAGAAGATGTTTTGATACCCATCCATGCATAGTCTTCACCAAATAAAATTAGTCCTGAGGAACTAGCAGAGCTTGTTTTGTTGACCTGTAATGTGGTTGTAAAAGCAAACTGTTCTGCAGGGATCTTTTGCAGTAACAAAGAAGGCGTCAACCATAAATTAGTATTATTTTGGGCTGTAATTGGCTGCGAGTATAAGCGTAAAAAGCCGGGGTTGTCTGTCAATGAATACCAGCTGTTACTTGGATTTGCATTCCATTGCCATAATAAGCTTAGCTTAGCGCTGTTGAATTCATCATTATTCACTATGCTGGTGGGTTGCGGGCTAATTTTGCTTCGAGGCTTAGGGTGCTGTAAAACCGGTTGCCCAGTTCCATTACCATTTTTATCTATGCCAATGACTGGCCAATCATTGTCCCAGTGCATAGGTTGTAAATGGGTGATACGGCCATACGCTTGTTTGCTTTGAAAGTGAATAAACCAGTCCTCATCAAATTGGGTGTGAACCCACGCACCTTGATGAGGACCGTTGATCACTGAATTACCTTGGGCCATTACTACTTTGACTTCATAGGGACCGGTAATTTTTTTTGCTCTAAATACCGATTGCCAACCTAAATCTACGCCACCAGCAGGCGCAAAAATATAGTAATAACCGTTACGTTTATAAAATTTAGGACCTTCAATGGTGCGATATCCAGAGTGATTTGTACCATCGACAATGTGTGTGAATTTGTCACTGACCCAACTTGCGTCATCTTTCATTTCACGTAGCGTTAGTACATTATTAAAGCCAACACGACTTTTTGCCCATGCATGTATTAAGTAGGTTTTACCATTGTCGTCCCATAATGGTGCCGGGTCGATCAATCCTTTACCCGCTAAAATAAGCTGTGGGGTTGACCAAGTTCCAGCAGGATCATCTGTTGTGGTTACATAAATCCCAAAATCAGGATCAGGGTAAAAAATCCAAAATTTATTATCATGAAAACGGATTGTGGGCGCCCATACGCCGTTGCCATGTTGTACTTTTGCAAAGTGGGCTTGTGGCAGNCAGCTGTATTGGCAGCGCATAATTAATTAACTGCCAGTTGACTAAATCGGTAGAGTGTAAAATAGGCAATCCAGGTGCAGAGTTGAAACTAGATGCTGTCATGTAATAATCGCCATTAACAGCAACCACATCTGGGTCGGAATAATCGGCATGCAAGATTGGGTTTTTATATTCGCCATTACCAAGATCTACTTGCCACGGACTTTGAGTGTGTTGGCGATAGTAATTGCGACTCTTTTGTATAACACTGGCTGCTACTTAAGCAAACAACTAACAGTACTAAATAGAAATAGTATTTGTTGCTTAGCATCGGTTATTTATCCATTTCTAAACTAGCAAGAATAAAAGGCCCGACTGCTTTAGGATCGTTCGCACGTACATTCTCACTAATGTAATAAGCAAAGCTGCCATCTCGATATGGTTTTCCGCCAAGTCCTGCTACTTCACATACTTGTTGGATTGATAAGGTGTTATCCGCTTCAGGTTTAATAAAGTTGCTAACTACAGCATTAAAGGTGTTTTTTGCAATCGCTTAGTAGCTATCAGACATGTAACCTTGATTAACACCTCTTGCAATCGCATAGCTGAGCATAGCACTGCCTGATGACTCTATATAATTGCCGCGTAATTCACCTTTATCTGTAACTTGATACCATACACCGGAGTCAGAACGAAGTTTTAATATGTTATCAATCAATGTATTAAAGCGCTGTGATAGCCACACTTTTTTAGGGTAATCATTCGGTAGTTGATCTAATACATCAACCATTGCCATGGCGTACCAACCGATAGAGCGCGACCAATGATTAGCTGATTGTACGGTTTTTTTATTTGCCCAACGCTGTTGTTTAGACTCATCCCAGCCATGTACAGGGAGAGCGGTGTCACTGCGATAAGTATGTTGTTCAATTAATTCAAACTGCTTTATAACATCATCATACTGCTCTGCTTTCCCAAAGCGGCGGATATATTCGGCATAAAAGGGCGCTGCCATATATAAACNGAGCCACATTTGCGAGGTATAGCGTTTTTTATGCCAAAAGCCACCATCAATTGTGCGAGGTTGTAATTTGAACTGTGCATATAGCGTATCGAGGGCAAGGCGATATTTACGGTCTTTTGTTTCATCAAACATAAAAAACAGTAACTTGCCGGCATTGAGCATGTCGAGATTATATTTGCTCATTACGTAGGTTTTAATACTGCCATCTTCCATTACTAACGCGTCTACATATTCTTTAATGTAATTGAAATAGCGTTGATCTTGTTTATGCTGATAGAGCTTGGCAAATGACAGTAACACTAAGCCATGGGTGTAGTCCCAGCGTGGTTCAGTACGCCAATCAATGGTGTACGCCTGTGGATTACGAGTCATCTCAGAGTTAGCCATTTGCACGGCATAGCTCAGTGAGTTGTTATTATTTTGCGCAGACACATTCATTATTGAGCAGAATAAGCAGCAGATAAAAAATGAAATAATATTTTTATTTGCGCTGTCTTTATTGGTTTTAATTATACGCATCATAAATCCTTATGAGCTTAGTGTGCTGATGTTGTTGAAGGGAAGTGAGTGTTAGCCGGTAAGCAAAAATGCGATGAACTTTGCTTACCGGCTGACTAATCTATGACTGGTTAGTTGATACCAGCTAGAAGCTTAGCTACTTCAAGGCTTGCTAGAATGAAGGGACCATTTCCTTTAGGATCATTATTGCTGACCGGCTCGCTCATATAATAGTGATAACTACCATCACGGCCAAAGCCAAGGCCTGCAACATAGCATTGGTTGGTCATACTCACCGTGCCATCACTATGGACTAATGTAAATTGGTTAAGTAAACCTTGATACGCTGCAAGCGCGGTGCCTTGATAATCAGCATCGATATAGCCATTATTAAGTGCTTTTGCATAAAAGTAAGCGAACATTGCTGTTGCAGTTGACTCTTGGTAGTTACCTAAAGCCGTTGGTTTGTCTAAAACTTGCCACCATGTGCCGGTATCAGTATCTTGAACTTTGGCAATATCAGTGGCCAACTCTTTTACCATGGCGAGTAAGGTATCGCGTTGCTCTGTGTTTTTTGCTGGGATGTAATCGAGTACATCAACCACTGCCATAGCGAGCCAACCCATTCCACGGCCCCAAAACTCTGCGGAAACACCGGTTTGTTTATTCGCCCATGCTTGCTGTTTAGATTCATCCCAACCGTGATAGTACAACCCTGTCTTTGGATCGCGTAGTGCTTCGCGAGTGAGCTTAAATTCGTTTACAACCTCTGAAAAGGTTTCTTGTTGCTGGTGGCCCGTTTCAAATAAGCTACCGTACTGGGCTAAAAAAGGCATACCCATGTAAACGCCATCTAGCCACACTTGATGTTGATATTTGTTTTTGTGCCAAAATGCGCCTTGTGATGTACGTGGCTGTAACTGTAATTGTGCTCGCAAAGCTTTTGCAGCGGATAAGTATTGTTGCTGCTGGGTATCTTGGTATAGCTGAATAAGGTTGCGACCGGGTGGAATATTATCAATATTAAAATTGCTTTGTTTATAGGCGCTGATTTTCCCTTGCTGATCAATAAAGCTACCAGTAACTTTGGCAATCACATCCTTATAAGCTTGTTCATCAGTTGCCAGCCCTAATTGATAATAAGCATAAGGTTGTAAACCGATAATGTCGTATTCAAACTTTGGGCTGCGCTTACGGTTAACATCCCANCCCAGCCATTGGCATGGTAGCCTAGTGTTTTTCTTTTCAGCTCTGAATCGGCAAGGGCGCGGGCCCATTCAAGGGCTAATTTATCATTAAGCGGTTGCGTCGTTTTATTTGCTGTAACTGTGGTATGCAAAGTAATGCGTGGTTTAATAGTCAATCTTTCAGCTTGTTGTTCAAGGTACTCAATAAAGCTTTCTTTATCGTTGATACCACTTTCAGGTTGCCACAGTGAGGCAAAATAGTAATCTGCATGCTGTGTACTTTGTCCTTTTGGTTTTAGTACTGCAAGGTAGTTATTTTTATCTTGGCGTACGTCAATAACATCGCCTTTTTTAAAGAAAACCGCCATACCTAAAGCTGATTTATCTAAACTTTGATTGCCCCAACTGGCAATATAACTGTAGCCATAATTACTCATTGCATCGAGATCACCTTGAATAAACTCAGTCTCAGGGTGTTTGACCACACCGGCCACTAAATTAGACAAGTCTTTATCAGTGCTCAGTTCTACATGTGCTAAACGTGAGCCGCCATGCATACTAATATTGGCGGNGGTTAAATCTTGCTGTTGATAACTGTTTTGCCAGCCTTGATACTTAATTTGGATACTGGCGCGTAAATCACCATTCTCAATAATCCGCGCTGTGCGTTGGTTCACATCAGCGACATGTTCCAGCTCATCATTACTACCCAGCAAACCAAATCCGCCAGCCCCTAAAGACTTACCGACTTTGAGAATGTCCATTCCCCAATCTTGTTTGTCATGATAAGAGTCATAACCATCAAGGCCAACAGTATGTAACACGGGGGCTGCGCTTAATTTACCAAAAATGTCAAAGCCATTGCGCCAATCAAGGTAAAAACGATAGCCCACTTTATCTGACTCAATACCTGGGCCTTCGTATCGGATCCAGTTTGAATGATCGGTGTAATAATCTGGTGGGGAAAGTTCTTGAACATTTATGAAGTTGCCACCAACATATTCTTTTTTGCCTGTGCCAATTTGGTGTTTTGGAGGACGAGAATGAGGCTGCCATTGACCACCTTGCTTATGGGCAAGATCAGCTTGAACACGTTTTGTTTGTGCTGTGATTACTGGTTTACTTTGCTGTGTAATGGTGACTTCAATCGGTTTATCATTTAAATCGACAATAAAATACACACCATCAAGTTCACCGTCTGAGTTAATATCTACAGCTTGGCTAGGTAACACTTGCTGCGCTGTTTTTACAGTTAAAGCAGGAGTTTGGCTTAGGCCTAAATCGTAATAGCTAAGATAGATTGGCTCATTAGGGCGCTTAAACGAAGATGGATTAACAATGTCTACTTTAGCAACTAGTGCGCTACTGAGAGAGTTAGTCTCACTTGCTTGCAATGGTTTTTTAAGGTCAGCTTGTTCTTGGCAGGCAGCCAGTAAAAGGCCAGAGCCTAGAGCTGTTACCATCATAATGCGCTTTGATAACAGTGATGTTTTTAAAGTCATGGTGTGTCCTCAATGGTTGAGCCACTTAAATTAAGTGGCTCTATTATTGTTATTTATCGAGATTATATGCTTTTTTCACTAGCCCATAGGTTAGTTGATAAGCCAGTGTCTGCGCAGTGCTTTCACTAATTTGATGATTAGCTACTAATTCAGCCAAGTATCGGCAGTCAACGCGGCGTGCAACATCATGGCGAGCGGGGATAGATAAAAATGCACGGGTGTCGTCATTAAAGCCAACTGTATTGTAAAAACCTGCTGTTTCAGTTGTTTGCTGTCTAAAACGTAGCATACCTGCTGGGCTGTCATGGAACCACCATGCTGGGCCTAATTTTAGGCTAGGGTAGTGACCTGCTAGTGGCGCAAGTTCACGACTATAGGTAGTTTCATCTAACGTAAATAAGATGATTTTAAGATCCGGGTGATTCCCGTATTTACTCAATAGTGGTTTTAACGCATTTACGTATTCAGTTTGGCTTGGAATATCACAGCCTTTATCACGGCCAAATTGATCAAATACCGCTTGGTTATGATTACGATGGGCACCAGGGTGAATTTGCATCACTAAGCCGTCTTTAATGCTCATACCTGCAAGTTCAGTAAGCATTTGACCTCGGAATAACTCTTGCTCTTGCTCAGATGAATTGCCTGTTCGGCATTTTTCAAATAATGCTTCACACTCAGCTGTAGATAAGTCAGCAGTTAATGCAGTAGGGTGGCCATGATCGGTTGCTGTTGCACGGCCTTCAATACGGAAGTAATCACGACGTATTTGAATTGCTGCTAAATAACCTTGCCAAGTTGATGTATCTTGGTCGGTTATCTCACCAAGTTTAAATACGTTGTCGATAAAATCTTCACGGCTAGCATCAACCACATCATCAGGTCTAAAGGTGGTGATAACACGTTTTGCCATTACAGAACCTGCAATTGCGCGGTGGTGCGGGAGCTGATCAAGTGCCCCCTCTGTTGTCGCAATTAGTTCAATATTAAAGCGGTCCATCAGTGCATGAGGCTTGAACTCGGGTGTTGCTAACGCAGCTGTAATTTTTTGATAATAGTGCTGACCATTTTCAGAGCAAAGTTTTTCTGTAAAACCAAACACATCACTAAATACCGCATCTAACCAATAGCCACTTGGCGTACCTGCATACAGGTGATAGTTGTCAGCAAAGATTTGCCATACTTTTTCAGGAGCTGCTGCTTTTGAACGTGCCATATCGCCTTGCAGACCATGTTCTGGCACGCCTAAATCAGTCATTGGTATCCCTTGACTATAGAGCATTCTAAATACGTAGTGATCGGGTTTTATAAATAGCTCAGTTGCATTGCCGAAGTTTTCATTTTCATTAAACCAACGTGGATCAGTGTGACCGTGTGGACTAACAATCGGTAAGTCTTTAATTGATTCATATAACTTTCTAGCGATAGCAACGACGCTAGGATCACTTGAAAATAAACGATCTGGGTGCAACTCTAAAGGTTCGATATTGCTCGGCATTGAAGATTCCTTAACTGTTCTGTTTATATTTTGCTACCGGTGGCATGCAAGGGTAAATTACACTGTCAACGTATGGCAGTCAATATGTTAATTAGTTGTTGTTTAGTACCTGAAGGCAGGCTTGAGTGATTTTTTCATAGTCTTTACTTTGCACCCATTGTGGTTGTGCAATCCATGTACCGCCTACGGCCATCACATTGCTAAGTGCTAAATAGTCTTTAAAGTTTTGCTCATTAATGCCGCCTGTAGGGCAAAAGCGAATATCAGCAAATACGCTGCTGACTGCTTTTAAAAACTGTTCGCCACCACACAAAGAAGCAGGAAACAATTTTTGCTCAGTAAAGCCATATTCTTTAGCAAGTAAAATATCTGCGGTGTTTGAAACACCCGGCACAACAGGGACCGACGATTGGCTAAGGGCATCGAGTAACCGTGGCGATATAGCAGGCGTAACAATAAAATCACTGCCTGCGGCAAGGCTTTTTGCAAGTAACGTTTGATCGGTAATGGTGCCTGCACCTACACATAAATCGGGCAGTGCTTTTTTAATCGCGATTAATGCGTCAAGTGACGCTGGCGTGCGCAGCACAACTTCCACTAATTGGATACCCGCCTTAT
>NZ_AUTP01000331.1:0-27369 GCF_000498075.1 Pseudoalteromonas sp. TAB23 | reverse complement strand
TAGGCAGGATTGGTTGCGTGCCTAATAATGTTGAAAACGCGTTCATACATCGGTTCCTATCATGATTGCTGTAATTGCGCCATTGTCAGTGGCTGTTTGTTTAAAGTGACATTATCTAAACTCATATTATTTACATGAGCTACGATTGACTGACTGCCTACTTGGTCAAAATGGCAGTTTTTAAAATGAATATTGTTAATTGGTGCGCGTTCAAAGCCATTAAGATAAAACGCTTTACTGAGTACATTTTTACAATGTAAGTTTTCAATTTGAATATCACGAACTGTTGGATCGAATTGTCCTGCATCGCCTTCTTCATAATAGAAGTTGATCACAACAGCGTTTTTAACGGTGCCAACGTCAACATTACGAATGCGTATATGCTCGATCAAACCGCCACGTACTGAGTTAGTTTTGATACGAATAGCGCGTTCTAGATGCGGGCTGTCCATAGTACAATTTTGCACAAAGACATTGTTTACACCACCTGATATTTCGCTACCTATAACCACTCCACCGTGGCCTTCTTTCATATGGCAGTTTTCAATAACAATGTTTTGTGAGGGTACACCGACACGTCTTCCGTCTGCATTTCGCCCTGATTTAATCGCGATACAGTCATCACCGGTATCAAATACACAGTTTTTGATATGTACATGATCGCAGCTTTCTGGGTCACAACCATCAGAGTTTGGCCCGTGGCTTGAAAAATTAACCTTATCAACCGTAACACTTTTACATAAAACCGGATTCACTAACCAAAATGGCGAGTTTTTAATTGTTACACCTTGGATTAAAATATTTTTACATTTATACGGTTGAATAAAAGGGGGACGTAAATAGGCGCCGGTACTGTATATACGTTCGCTTACTGGCACACCAGCTTCGGCATCAACCATCAACTGATCGCGTGCTTCACGCTGGTGCAATACTTTACCTTGGCTATCTTTAATTAAATCCCAATGGCCTTCCTTGTGTGGTCCCTTCCAAGGCCACCATGTTTGGTTATCGCCATTTCCTTGGAGTGTTCCTTTACCTGTGATGGCAATGTTTTCTTGCTCAAAAGCATAAATCAGTGGTGAGTACCCCATCATTTCTAAGCCTTCCCAGCGAGTAAATACTTCTGGTAAGTAATGAGTGGGATCAGTGCTAAAGCTCACTATTGCGTTATCACTGAGGTGCAAGTTAACGTTTGATAATAAATGAATCGCACCAGTGAAGTAGGTACCATCTGGAATATAGACCTGACCACCTCCTTGTGCGTGACAGGCTTCAATGGCGCTTTTAATGGCCTGTGTGCAATCATATTGGCCATTTTCTTTTGCGCCAAAGTCTTTAATATTAAATTGTTTAGCAGGGAAGGTCGGTACTACAATCGCTGATTTGATTTGTGCAGCCATTTGCCAATCATCAGCGCTAATGGGTGCGTCAAAAACATTGAGCAAAGGGGCTGACTTACAGCCAACTAAGGTTGCAGTTACCAACGTGCTAGAAGCCAATGCTTTAAGAAAATACCGTCGTTGATTGTTCATTTTTGTATCCTGCTGCTGAAATTGGAATTATTATAATAGGCTAACATTAGCAGTTATTGCCACCGGTGGCAATGTCATTTTACTACTTAGTTTAAATTATCAAAGATTTATTGTTTTTGAAAAAGTTATTTAAAATTAGTAACTAATAAAATAATCGACAGTAAAAACCATCGATTATGCACGGGGGGGAGTATTATATTGCAGACATAGCTTCAATTAACGAGGCTATGTGTTGATTAAGTTTAGAAAGTGCCCCTTACACCCACTAAAAACTGGCGACCTGATGACAGATTTTCATAAGGGCGAGGGGTATAAATATCATTCCACATATCTTGTTTTTCATCTATTAAATTAACGGCTTCAAATGAAACACTCATTTTTTCTGTTAACTTGTAGCGAGCATAAAAGAAGCACGAGGCGATACATCCTCATCAACATCACTATAACGAGTATTGACATTGTAAGCCCCTTTAAAGCCATCATATTGAAATGGACGCGCCGTTTGTAAGTTAACATTGCCTGAGATGCCACCGTCTTCAAGTTCAGCAGAAACGGTTTTATTAATATCTATTTGGGTAAACAGTTCAGAGGCAAATACATTAAAATTAAATGCACGAGATGTATTTGAACCACCCGCAGCGTCTGTTGCAGCACCAGCAGATGCCGACTCCATACCATTAATTGTGGTTTTGACGTAACGAGAACCTAAACCGCGAATGGTAATTTGACGACCTTCACCTGCATCCTCTTCAATAGAGATACCAGGTACACGCGAAAGTGAGTCAGCAACATTTAAGTAAGGAAATTTACCAATATCTTCAGCAATGATAGTCTCACGTGTACCAACGGCTTCACGCTTAGTCATTAAAGCGGCATTGATACTACCGCGAAAACCTTTTACTTCGATCACTTCAAGTTGATCATCAGCAACAGCTTCATCTTGAGGCGCTGCATATGCTAAGCCACTGGTTAATGCGCCACTGAGTATTAAATTGGTCATCAACTTACTAAGTTTAAAATTGTGTGTGCTGCTTCTCATAGTGGTTCCACGTTCTACTTATTGTTATTAAGTTAACATGACTTGAATTAGTGTGTTTGTCATGTACTTGTTCTGATTCTTATTACACCTAACCTAATAATTCATAATGGGAAAAAAACGAGAAAGTATGTAGCGAAGTATTGATTAATTATTTTTGCTACCGGTGGTATAAGTGAGAAGTATAATGTTATTGATGTGATGTCAAACGAAAAAAATAACATAATTCATCTTTAATTTACATTTCCAATGGCGTGCGAATACCATTCAAGTGCAACATTATTTATAAGCACTGTGATTTAACTGATTATTAGCCATCGGCTGCACTACGTTTTAATTATAAATAACTGGTGCACTACCTTAGTCATAGAAAAACAGCTTAATTAAAATGTTAATTAAGCTGTTTACTTTAGGGGAATTTAAAGTTTAAGCATTGCTTTATAAGTTGTAGCGTATTCCTAAAAAGTACTGTCGACCGGTATGATTATATTCACGTGGTAAATCTAAACTACCATCACCCGTGGTATACAGGCGTTCATACTCATCGGTAAGGTTAATTGCTTCAAATGTTACGGTTACATTTTCATTAATATTATAAAAGGCTGATAGGTCAAAATGTGTTGGACCAGATGTCGCTTCTTCAGCATTACCATTGTTACCTGTGTAATCAGTGATGTAATTGTCGCGTTTATTCACTGAAGCACGAGCGCCATAGTTTTCTTCTTCATAATACAGGGTAAAGTTATAAGAATTTTTAGAAAGACCCGTAATTTCACCTGCAGAGACATACGTATAGTTAGACACTAACCCCATATTTTTTAACAACCCAGGTAGGAATGAAAAAGGTTGCTGATAAATAAGTTCAAGCCCTTTAATCACAGTTCCTTGACCATTTACAGGGACGAAATGTGTGTAAGGGGTAGTTCTAGGATCGAGTGCACTTGATGGATCATATTGCGGATCATTATCAATAAAGGGTAAATAAGCAGGATCGACGAGTTTTTCTTCACTATCACTTTTTATAAAAGAGCCAATATCTTTGTAAAACGCTGTTGCTGCTAATAGCGACTCTTCTGCAAAGTACCATTCAACACCAACGTCTGTATTGGTAGAGGTGAATGGGTCTAAGAATGGGTTACCCGCACTAACAGTGCCGTTTAAATAAGAAAACGATGGATTACCAGGATTGAGTGAACTCAAACTCGGGCGGGTCATGGTTTTAGATAAACCCAGCCTTACAATCACATCATCGGTTGCATCAAGGGCTAAATTTAGCACTGGTAAAATATTGTCATAGCTATTGTCGATTGATACCGCATCAGTTTGAATAAAACCTGTTGATGTGGTTTCAGTTTTTACATAACGAACACCTGCATTAGTTCTGAGCAGCATACTTGAAATTTCATACTCAAAATTTGTTTCGATGTAGGCAGCCATTGTTTCTTCTTCAACTTTCCAGCTCTGCGCACTGCGTGGCACCCACTCTTTAAGTAAAAGCTGTGAATTTATTGCATCAAAATCAGCCACTAGAAAGGGTGATAACGTGCCGTCATAACCGGTGCCAAAATCATCGTAGGGTATTAGCTGAGAAAATCCAGCTGCAGAATCTTGATCAGGAAAACCGTTTATTTGTGATTCATCGTAACTAACCGTTCTGTCGTTATAGGCTATACCGCCTTTGATATTCATCATATCCATCTCGTATGATAAATCAATTTTAGCGGTGTCATTTTCGCGCAGTACATCTGTTGCACGTAAGCGCCCATCGGCTAAATCAAAAGAGTTGGCATCTAGAGTATCGTAATCGTAATTCATTACAGCGGTATTATTGCTGGTGCCAAAATCCATCGATACTCTATGAGGTGTGTTATTAGTCATGTTATAACGATACTGTTCAGAGCGAGCATCCGATTCAGCAGTGCCCACCATAGCGTCTAATCGAAGGTAATCAGATAAATGATATTTAGCAGAGAATACGTATTGTTGAAATTTTGTTTTTGAAATCTGCTGACGGCTTTCTACTCGAGATTTAACGCCGTTAAATGTCGCTGCTTGGACCTGTTTTCCATTGTCAGAAATCGTAATCGATTCAGGAGTAATTTCGCTGAATGTGTTTCTAAACATCTCGAAAAAGTTGTACATAGTACGGTCATTATCAAGAGTTGAATGTAATGTATCTAGTGTAAGGACCAGATCATCGTAAGGAGCATATTGTAATGAACCGGTAAAGCCTAAACGTTCTTGTTCATTACCAAAAAAATCAGGGCGAGGCAGGCGAGGCGTATATAAGCAGTTCACAGCATCGACTGTTTGACCTTCGAACTCACAGTCCCCTGTATTGGGTGTGCCAATAACTTCAGTATTAGAGGTGTCAGCATAGATACCGCCACCATCGAGTACGGGGGTGGTCCAGCGAACTGTACCAAAGCCTTCTTGGCGTACGGTGCGTTCAGATTTTGCGACAGAGAATAAAGCCCCGATTGTATCATCAGCAAATGTGTTGCTGATCATAAATACCATCCGTGGGTCGACTTCTTCAGTGAGGTCGTTATAACCGGCTTGCGCGGACGCTGCAACATGAAAGCCTGTTGTGTCAAAAGGACGTGCAGAATACATATCAACAGTGCCCGCTATACCACCTTCTTCAGTTGCGGCCGTGGGCGTTTTTTGGATATCAACACGATTAAATAGTTCGGATGCAAATATATTAAAGTCAAATGCACGGCCACCGTTTACGCCGCCACCAGAGTCGGTGCCATCGGTACTAGCAGGTACTTCCATACCATTAAGTGTTGTGCGGGTAAAAGCCGGACCTAAGCCACGCAACGTAATTTGACGTCCTTCACCACCTTCACGAGAAATAGCTACCCCAGGAATACGTTGTAATGATTCTGCGATATTCAGATCAGGGAATTTACCAATATCTTCAGCCGCGATGGATTCAGTGGTATTTACTTCAAAACGTTTAGTTGCTAAGGATTTATTTAATGATGATCTAAATCCAGTTACTTGAATTAACTCTATGTCATTTTGGGCTTTAGTATCTGTTTGTGGCTGTTCATCGGCTGCGATTGCATACGATGTTGTGCCCAGTAGTAAGGCACTAATAATGCAGTTAAGTGGTTTGAGAACGAACTTATTTGCAGTCTTCATTGTGTGTTCCTTTTTTATGCTGTTGATTTGAGCTTTTATTTTTATCACTTTATCTAGCCAGTAAAATGTAAGTCTATGATTAAAAGTCATAAAACTATTATTTTAATCGGTAGCGATATCAGGGAAATAAAATTGCTACCGGTGGCATAAAATCAAGTTATATCTAAAAAAGCGTATTGTCAAACCTAATAAATTACATTTTTCATACTTCATTTACATTTTTTGCAGTAAAAGTACATTAAGGACTGGTTTAATTTTATTCAGCACCATGATTTAACCTGTTGTTTGCCACCGGTGGTAGTTGGTGGTATGTTTATAATGATAATGACAATTAAGTAAATTTATTTTTCAATTAATTACAAAAGATAATTTAATAAAGAGCTAAACTGATTTTTTAAAAACAACAAAGAGCGAGTAGAATGGGAAAACTAATTGCAGCAATATTTACCATGATGAGTTTTTCAAGTATGTCAGCAACTACTAAAGTTCAGCTTTTTATGGCAGGGGATTCAACCATGTCAATTAAAGAAGTGAAGGATTACCCTGAAACAGGTTGGGGAATGCCCTTTAGTATCTTTTTTAATGACAGCATCGACGTTAAAAATCGTGCTAAAAATGGTCGTAGTACACGCACCTTTATCAGTGAAGGCTTGTGGGCAGGGATTATAAATGAACTTAATAAAGATGATTTTGTGATCATTCAATTTGGTCATAACGATCAGTCAAAACACAAAGTGGACCGTTACACTACACCAGAGCAATATAAGCAAAACCTAGTTAATTTTATTGCTGAAGTAAGAGCAAAGCAGGCACAGCCATTACTGATGACTCCGGTAACGCGTCGTAATTTTGATGAAAAAGGTCAGATCAAAGACACCCATCCTATTTACGCTGATATAGTAAGAGATCTAGCTAAACAGACTGAGGTCGATATTATTGACATGGAACGAGTGACCCAACAGTATTTTCAAAAGCTTGGTGGGATCAACTCACGCTTACGTTTTATGCATATAGCACCTAACTTGCATCCAAATTACCCTATAGGCGTAGAAGACAATACCCATTTCAATGAACTCGGTGCTCGAGAAGTTGCTCAATTAGTATTAATAGAAATGAAAAAAATAAATCACCCACTCGTTAAGCAATTACGCATACCTGATCCAAAACATTTAAAATAAAAATAATTTTTATAAATCATATTGTTATGTTTGATACAGCTAATAACGTGTGTAGTTTATTTAGTGTATTGTAATTGCATTGAATGAGTGTAAGTGCATCTAATGCAATAATCACTCTGCACTTAGCTTAATAGACAGGATCAATTGATTAGTTAAAATCAATGATTGAATTAACCACCCAGCAGACCCATTAATGGAATGATGGTTAAATTATTTTGACTATCTTCATCACTTAATTAAAGGCAATGAGGAGTACGCATGTCTGGGTTATCTGCAATACCGTTTTCTTTACTTGAGCTTAGCCCAATGAAAGAAGATGCCACCGTCTCAAGTACTCTAGCAAATAGTGTCGCTTATGCACAAAAAGCTGATGAACTCGGTTTTAACCGATTTTGGATGGCTGAACATCATAATATGCCGGGAATTGTCTGCGCGGCAACCTCTGTATTAATTGGCCACATAGCAGGGCAAACTAAAACTATACGAGTAGGTGCTGGTGGCGTTATGTTACCAAATCACCCGCCACTGATTGTTGCAGAGCAATACGGCACATTAGAGAGTTTATACCCTGGGCGTATTGATTTAGGTTTAGGCCGCGCACCAGGTAGCGATCATATAACCAGTCGTGCTCTGCGCCGAGATGAACGACGCGCTGAAAACTTTGCCGATGAAGTCACTGAACTGCAAACTTTATTAGGCCCTTACGATGGTAGTCACCCTGTTCGCGCTATTCCTGGTGAGAACACAAACGTTCCTATTTGGTTATTAGGCTCGAGTTTATTTAGCGCGCAACTAGCGGCGCAAAAAGGGTTACCGTATGTATTTGCAGGACATTTTGCACCGCGCTTCGTGCACGATGCAATAGCGTTGTATAAGCGCGAATTTAAAGCATCAAGCGTACTTGATAAGCCATACGTAATGCTTGCACTGCCTTTAGTGGCTGCAGATACCGATGATGAAGCGCAATACTTGTCGACTACTTCTAAGCAACGTGTGCTCGAACTTATACGCGGTAATGAGCTGTGGTTAAAACCACCCGTCGAAAGTATGGACGGGTTATGGAGCGAACAAGAGCGCGCTCATGTAGAGAACTTTTTAAGCCTAAGCGTAGTAGGAGGACATGTAAGTATTAAACACAAGTTAGAGATGATAGCTAAACAGCTAGAAGTTGATGAGTTTATATTTACCAATGATGTATTCGATAGTGAAAAACGCCACCGTGCACTCGAAATTTTAATGGAAATAAAGCACTAAAATATAGTTAGTTAAGCAAGCGTACACTCTGGGCTTGTTAACATACAGACATCATCAAAAGTTAAACTTTTTTAACTCATTTTATTAACTTTAAGTGATGTCTGTATTTGTTATTTAAATATTCAAAGTAAATTTGATTGCTATTTTTAGTACATATTTTGCTTTATATACCGTTCTGTTTTTTCAATTGAACTGATTTAAACAATCAATTTTAAGATATCACTTTTGTTTTTTATAATGTAGCTATTAAACCAGACATCATAAAATTAAAGGCAGGTACACCGTGAACTCTCTAAACACCGCAACAGCTAATTCAGTTAACAAAACAGCGCAGCCAAAAGTTGCTCTGATTGCTGAAGGTGGCGGGCAGCGAGGGATATTCACAGCTGGCGTACTTGATGCTTGGTTAGAGCAAAGCTATGACCCATTTGATTTATTTATTGGTACTTCAGCGGGTTCGCAAAACTTAACTAGCTACTTAGCGCGTCAAAAAGGCTACGCTAAACGCCTGATTAGAGGACTTTCGCGTAATAAGCGTTTTTTTCAGCTTGGTCGCGGATTAGTGGGTAAGCATATAGTTGATTTAGATTGGTACTTTGACAAAACCACTGAAGTAAACAGAGCTATAGATTTCAAAACAGCGAAAACTAGTTTAGGTGAGCGTGAACTACTTATAACAGCAACAAACGCACGAGACAGAAAAGCTTATTACTTATCGCCTACAGGTGATAGTGGCCAATGGCGTGATTTGTTAAAGGCTTCTAGCGCACTTCCGTTTTTATACAAACAAGGTGTAAAGTTAACACCTTGGTTAAACGCAAAAGCAGCGAATGAAACACATCTTGTTGAAGAACAAGCACAGAGCGATTTTTATCTAGACGGCGGTTTAGCCGCTCCACTTCCCGTGCGTGAAGCTTACAACCGAGGTGCTCGTAAAATTGTTGTAATAAGAACGGTTGACGCTAATTTTCAAGCGCAATCTGCATGGGTACAAAAGCTAAGAACATTTGCTATAGCATCAGGCTATTGTCCAAAAACATTGGACTACTTAATACAGCACGAAAAAGCGTATTTAGATGAGCTTGAGTTTATTGCAAATCCACCAAGTGATGTAGAAATAATACAAATTTTTGCAGACGAAAAACTGCATAGCAAATTATTAGGTAGTTCAAATAACGATTTACGTTTTGATCATAAATTAGGCTTAGCTGCAGGTCGGTCTTATTTAGCGCAGCAAAGCCAATTTGAGATCAGCAATACGCATAACTACTCACAAAGCGAGTATCGTTACAATTAAGCAAATTGGATACCCAAATCATGAATAATACTGCGACTTAAAGTTGCAGTATTATTCATTTAAATGCCTTTTATTTAAATGACACCCACCCTAATTTGTACATTTATTAACCTTAGCTATACTTTATAAAATTTTAAAGTGAGCATGATGCCTGTGGCTACTGCACGAAAAAAACAAATAAGCCTCTCCAATACACGTTACTATCACTGTATTTCTCGGTGTGTGAGACGTGCTTACCTATGTGGAATTGATACACAAACAGGCAAAAGCTATGAGCATCGTAGAGATTGGGTAGAGGAACGTTTATTATTTTTGGCGAAGGTATTTTGTATTGATATTTGTGCTTACGCGGTAATGAGTAACCATACACATTTAGTACTTTATATAGATGATAAAAAAGCAAATAGGCTTACAGATAGAGCTGTTTGTATAAGGTGGCATAAAGCATTTAAAGGGACGAATATATCAAAGCGTAACCTTGAAGGTGAATCGCTATCAGATATAGAAAAAATGTTACTAAAACATAGTATAGTGAAATTCAAAAATCGTTTAAAAGATATTTCTTGGTTTATGCGTTCGTTAAACGAGAATATAGCAAGGCAAGCTAATAAAGAAGACGATTGTACAGGCCGTTTTTGGGAGGGGCGCTTTAAATCTCAAGCTTTACTGGATGAGCCCGCACTATTAGCTTGCATGGCATATGTTGACTTAAATCCTATAAGGGCAAAAGTTTCACAGAGCATTCAAACATCATCATTTACCAGTATTAAAAAACGAATTGAACATGCAATAGCAGGTAATCAGCCAAAGTTTTTAGCTAAATTTGTAGGAAAGCTCTCACAAAAGATAAGTAAAGGTTTACCATTTGAGTTTAAAAACTATCTAGAATTAGTAGAGCAAACAGGAAAGTGCATAAGGGCAGACAAACCAGGTTATATAAATCAAAGTACAACGCCTATATTAAAAACATTAAACATAACCGAAAAAAACTGGCTTAAACTAACAACCCGCTTTACTAAGATATTTCATGGTGCTGTTGGTAAAGCCGAAAATATAGAAATCTACTGCAATAACCAACATTTCAAACGACGACCAAATATCAAAAATAGCCAAGCTTTAACTGCTTAGTTTTACTATTTAATACAACTTATCAAAGTTTAGACTGAATGTGCTCAGGGTTTTAACTCATCTGCGATTTAGATAAATAGAAGCTTCTAATAAATTGGTTGATGTAGCTAAGGGAATTAACCGCATATAAAGACACAATAAATAATTTTTAAGTGTTTAGTTCCTCACTTTTAAAAAATTTAAATGGGTGTCATTCTAAATTTTAAAATAGTAAAAAATCATTGTGAATACTTAAAACATTATAAATGGGTGTCATTTAAATATTCTTCATTTAAGTATTCTTTAAATATTAAAAAAAACTTAAGTTGATGAAAGCAATATGCTTGTTTCACTATTTAAAATACCGTCAATTTCGCGTACTTGCCTTAACACTCCATCAAACTCACTTAAATTTGCAGCTTGTAGTTCTGCAACTAAATCCCATGCACCATTGGTGGTGTGTAATTTTATAAGCTCGGGTATTCCGCGCATTGTTTTAATTACTTGTGAGGTAGATTTACCAACGACTTCTATCATCATAATTGCGCGCACGGCTTCTGTTTCAATGTGTTCGTGAACGCGTACAGTAAACCCTAATATTGCGCCTGAGCTAACTAATCTGTCTAACCTATTTTGCACTGTCCCGCGTGATACATTTAAAGAACTGGTTAAAGCTGAAACAGAAGCGCGGCCGTCTTTTCGTAATTCTGCTATTAAAGCATTATCAAGAGAGTCATAAATGTAAGGAGTCATAAATCAAACCTTTAAAAGAAGTTACTGACCAAAATACATAAATTGTACATAACTTCATAGCAAAATGATAAAAATTAGTACTATTTGTGCAATTAATTGCCATATTAAATAGCACGTAGCCTCGTTAAACTTGTTTTAAATTAACTAATACATTATTCAAGAGGTTTCAGCATGAGTCATTTTATAGCACAGCCAAAACAAGGCGTTCCATTTATTAGCGTTCAGGCAATGGCTAAGCTTATAAATAGCTTAGGGGTCGAAAACGTTTTGCTAGATCTAACACATAAATTAGAAACCGACTTTGCCCGTTGGACTGAGTTTGATAAGTCACCTCGCTATGCAGCACACTCACCAGAGGGTGTAATAGAGCTAATGCCAGTGAGTGATGGCCAAATGTTCAGCTGTAAATATGTAAATGGTCACCCAAAAAACACCTTTAGAGAACTTCAAACAGTCGCTGCATTTGGTATTTTAGCCGATGTAGATAGTGGCTATCCGGTTATGATAAGCGAAATGTGTTTACTAACAGCACTACGTACAGCCGCAACTTCTGCAATGGTAGCTAAATATTTAGCACCTAAAAACTCAACAACCCTTACTTTAATAGGCAATGGCGCTCAATCAGAGTTTCAGGCACTCGCTTTTAAAGCGGTAATAGGTATTACGCATATTCGTTTATACGATATAGATAAAAGCGCCTCTAAAAAAGCATTTGCTAATTTAAGTACATGCGGGTTAAACGTGGCTATTTGTAATAGTGTACAAGAGGCAGTAAAAGGGGCAGATATTATCACTACCTGTACTGCTGATAAAACTAACGCCACTATTTTAACAAATGACATGATCCCACAAGGTGTGCACATTAATGCCATAGGTGGTGATTGCCCAGGTAAAACAGAGTTAGATGCTAGATTGCTTGAGCGTGCTAATGTATTTGTTGAGTACGAGCCGCAAACTCGAATAGAGGGCGAAATTCAACAAATGAGTCCAAGCTTTACAGTAACTGAGTTTCATAACGTTATTAATAAGCAGTCGCTTGGGCGTACTAGCCAAGATGAATTAACCATTTTTGACGGCGTTGGCTTTGCGAGCGAAGACTTTACCGCACTGGTATTTATACGCGATGAGTTAATTAAAACGGGCGAGTTTGCTGTGCTTGATTTAATTACACAACAAGCGGACCCTCGTAATTTATTTTCAGTGCTTAGTGATCAACCATTAGTAAAAGAGCACGTGGCATGAGCGAAGTAAACCAAGCCCCCAGAGCTGTAGTGATGGTAAGGCCGCATCACTTTACATCTAACCCACACACAATGCTCGATAACGCATTTCAAAGTGAATGTTTAGCACAAAATCAAAGTGAACAAGCATTTAAAGAAGTGACTAATGCCGTACAAATATTAAAAAATGAAGGGGTAACAGTTCACCTTTTTGAAGATGAGCAAACACACACTCCCGATTCAGTTTTTCCTAACAATTGGTTTTCAACTCATCAAAGTGGCCAATTAATAATCTATCCAATGTTTGTAGAAAACAGAAGGTTAGAATATCGAAAAGATATTATTGATTTTTTAACGGATCACTATAAAGTGTCTTCAGTGACTGATTATTCATTTTTATCGAAAGAAAATTCATTCCTTGAAGGCACTGGTTCACTGGTTATCGATCATCAAAATAAACTCGCTTACGCGGTAGAATCAAAAAGAACTACCAAGTCGGTGGTTAATACAATATGTGAGCAATTAAAACTATCACCCATAGTGTTTAACGCATATGACGAGCAAGGAACTGCGGTTTATCACACTAATGTTTTAATGTGTATTGCTACAAAATTTGTAATGATCAGTTTAAATATGGTGCCAATTGAACAAAGTGCACAGTTAGCTAAACATTTTTTGAAAAGCCATCATCAAGTGATCGATTTAACGCTTGAGCAAATTAATAACTTTTGTGGCAATGCTATTGAGCTACAAGGTAAAAATGGTCGTATTTTAGCGTTATCGCAAACTGCGTTTAATGCACTTACGCCGGCACAAATAACAGTTATACAAAAAACGGCTAAGCTTGTGCCATTACCTATACCTACTATTGAGTCGGCTGGTGGCTCAGTTAGGTGCATGATTGCAGGAGTTCATTTGCAAAATAAATAATGTATAGTTTTAAGGCAGCTTAGCTGCCTTATTTGCATTAAATTTTTAGTCGATGTCGCAAGCAAATGCCGTTATACCCAAAAAAGGGTATCAATATAAAAAATATAAGAAGGAATTAGCAATGTTCGATACCGTCGTCAAAAGCGTAAACAACCTTTTATGGGGAGAAGGTCAGGTACTTATTTATATACTCTTGTTTACGGGGGTATGGTTTTCAGTACGATTAAAGGCAATTCAAATACTTAAATTTAAACATATGTTTAGCCTTTTAAAAGGCAGTAGCAAATGTAAGAAAAACGATATTTCCTCATTCCAAGCGTTGTGTACAGGGCTTTGTGCACGAGTAGGTACCGGTAATTTAGCCGGTGTAGCGGTTGCAATTTCACTTGGCGGCAGCGGCGCTATATTTTGGATGTGGGTTATAGCCATATTGGGTATGGCTACAGGCTTTGCCGAAAGCGTACTTGGGCAAGTATATAAAGTGCGTGATAGTGGCGGCGAGTTTAGAGGCGGCCCTGCGTATTATATTCAACAAGGTTTGGGTAGCCGGGCGTTTGCCATTGTGTTTGCCGCGTGTTTGTTTTTAGGTTACGGCTTTACGTTTAGCGCAATGCAAACGAACACAATTACCGACGCACTTAATTACGCGTTTGAAGTTCCTACATTTTATTCAGGCCTAGTTATTACCGTACTAGCAGGCTCAATTATACTCGGTGGCTTTAAAGCAATTGCCCGATTTGCAGAGCGTGTTGTGCCAATAATGGGCATTGTGTTTGTACTTGCTGCGGTAATTATTACGATTATAAATTTCACGCAAGTACCCGCCATGCTTAAAGATATATTTTTATCAGCGTTTGGTTTACAAGAAGCAGGCGCCGGTGCAATGGGCGCTGCGATTAAAAACGGTATTCAACGTGGTTTATATTCTAATGAGGCCGGTGCAGGTAGTGTGCCACATGCTTCAGCAAGTGCCAGCCCAATTCCTAATCATCCTGTAACGCAAGGTTACATACAAATGCTAGGCGTATTTTTCGATACAATAGTACTGTGTAGCTGTACCGCTGTGATCATTTTATTAGCCGATATAGACATAAGCGGTGAAATGGAAGGCATTCGTTTAACACAAAGCGCGATGACCGCTCACTTAGCACAAGGTGGTGTTTACTTTGTAGCAGCCGCTATAACCTTATTTGCTTTTACATCAGTGGTGGCAAACTACGCCTATGCAGAGAGTAACTTGCACTTATTTAAGCTCGACAACAAAGTAGGGCGCGGCATTTACACTTTGCTTTATTTATCAATGATGTTGTGGGGCGCGTCGGCCACATTAAAAGAAGTCTGGGATTTAGCCGATATTGCCTTAGGGTTAATGACAGTGGTTAACGTTATCGCTATTATACTGTTAACGCCGACTATTTTGTCTGTTACGAGCGATTACCACGCACAAAGAGACAAAGGTCTAGAGCCCGAATTTAAAGTAAAAGATGTAAAAGTACAGGGCAAATGCGAAGACGGCATTTGGGACTAATTCAGCACACTTAACTATAAAAAGCGGTTTTATGGCAACATAAAGCCGCTTTTTGTTTTGCATAAATATTCACTTCCAGTGTTGTAAAATAACTACAGCAACCAAAATAAAGGCACAATTTTTAGATGATCGAGATTCACGCAGGGAAAACAGCGGCTAAAATTATTAACGAACAGGGCTTTAAACCTGAACTTTTCACCTCTTTTTTAGGTGCAAGTGGCGGCCCTAAATGGTTTACATTATTTGGTTTAGATAAATATATTTTTGGTGAATTTTTTAAAAACCGTACCCAACCACTTAATTTAATTGGCTCATCTGCTGGCGCTTTTCGCTCTGCGTGTTTTGCACAAAACGATCCCGTTGCTGCTATTGAGCGATTAGCAAAATCGTATTCGCAAACTAGGTACTCAAGTAATAAACCAACACCAAGTGAAATCACAATAAAAGCGCGCGCATTACTTGAAGATGTTTTTGGCGATAACGGCGTCACCGAAATTATAAATAACCCAATATTTAAAGCGCACTTTATTGTAGCAAAGTCGAATGGTTTTATTGCCAGCGAAAATAAATTAATACAGTTAATGGGTTTATCAAAAAGTTATATGTTAAACCGCGTTAACCGAAAATTATTAGGCGCGCAGTATGAGCGTTTTATATTTGGTCCTGCAACAAGTGACTTATCAATTACCGACACCTACAATTTTAAAACGCAAAACATAGCGCTTACTCAACATAATTTAAAAGATGCATTACTTGCATCGGGCTCTATACCACTTGTTATGCAAGGCATAAAAAATATTGCAGGCTCGCCGCAAGGAATATATCGCGATGGCGGAATAATTGATTACCACTTTGATTTAAAAATTAATAACCCTGGCTTAATTTTATATCCGCACTTTAATAGTGAACCAAAAGCAGGCTGGTTCGATAAAAATTTAAAACGCAAAGTATCAACACTTAATTACGATAACGTTGTGATGATTACTCCATCAAAAGAATTTATAGCCGGCTTGCCTTACGGAAAAATCCCAGACAGAAACGACTTTACCGATCTTGATGCAGATATACGTATTAAATATTGGAATACTGTATTTAGTGAAACTGAAAAGTTGGCTGAAGCGTTTGATGAAAAAATCACTCTAAGATCAAACTTTTAAACATATACTATTTAAGGCAACATAAAATAACTCAAAGTTATAAATTACGATATGTAGTAAATAAGAAAAGGGCAAAGCCCTTTTCAATCGTAAAGTAATTATAATTTAAACAGTTATTTATAAATAAAAGATAAACTAAACCTTTCTAATTTTCTTAGCACTTAACCTCTGTATAAGGTTATTCGATGAGATATAATTAGTACTTCGGCCATCTTTTAATGAGTAAATAAGTTTTTCTGTAACTAAAGCGTTCAAATTTTTTCTAGCAGTATTATCTGAAATAGCATATGAGTTAGATACTTCTTTAACTGTAAATATTCTTCCAGGTTCTTTAGTTGCTTTTTTTATAATATCTTTTTGTACGAAATTCAAACCACTAAATCTTGAGTCATCTAATAACTCAACTACTTGGTAGAATTCGTCAGTTTTAACTTTTAAATAATCTTGTAATTCATCAAATGCAGCTAAAATTATATCTAATTGGAAATCAATAAAATAAGTTAAGTCATTATTATCTTTCTCTGTATATAAATATGAAAGCCCATAGCCTTTTGGATCATTTTTTAGAAGTTTGCTTATAGAAACATATTTAAATAAATCATATTCATGTTTTAACATAAACCAATAAAAAATAGCTCTAGCGGTTCTACCATTACCATCCCTAAATGGATGTTCGAAGCCAATCATAAAATGAAGAATAATTGCCTTAATAACAGGTGGAATGAATGGACTCGCTTCTTCAGCACCGCTATGATCTGAATTTGCAAATTCGCATAAGTCAAAAAGCCTCTCTTCAATCTTTTTATAACAAGGTGGTTGATGAGCAACTTCACCTTGATAGTCTCTAACATGAATGTCATTATTTTTTCTAAATTCACCAGGGACAACATTATTTTCGGTTGTGTGTAAAGTAGCTATTCTATGGAAATCTAGAATCAAATCCAAAGTTAAATTTTCATTTTTCATCTTTTCTGCATGTTTAAGCAATAAGAAGTTATTGATGATCATTCTTTCATCTTCATCAATAGGTTCCCGCTCATCTTCAAGCATTTTTTTTGCCACTTCTCTCGTAGTAGAAGCTCCTTCAAGTTGAGCACTTGTAATTGCTTCTTCCATCATTAGAGATGAAACTAAAAACTTCTTCTGAATGTTGTCAGAGGCAACATTTCCTGCAACGCTAGCAATACTACCTCCTGCAATTTGAATTACTTTGTGAAGTTTTGCCTCCATTGAATGAGGGATGCAATAATAAAAAAGTTCTTCATTATCATCGGTAATATGTAAGTATTTTACTTGCATAGTTCTTTTAAATTTAATTAAAGACCAAATTCTCTTTGCATCATTTTGAGGAAGTCTCCATTTAAGTACGCTCCAATGTAAATACCGACCTTTATCATCAACCTCAGCATAATCATGAAAAATATCTTCAACCTTTTGAAAATCAAAGTCTTTCATACTGAATTTTGGTGCTCTTTCTACTATTGGTTTAGCCATCATCTCAACTTTTGATTTTTGAGTTATATACCTTGTATACTGACATTTAATGAGTGAAAGTCAAATAAATAATTATGAGCAAATATAAGTAGAGGACATATTTCATCTTATTCTATGGATAATTTAAATTTAGATAGGATGGTTATTTAAACCAGTTAAAAATATATACGGGTATAAAATGGATAGTTCATTAATAGAGTATTTGTTTAATACAGATTATAAATTTTATTCATTAAAACCAGTTGAGCAATTGGTGTGTATGAGAATGTTGTATCTTTCGAGTAAGGGGGAATCAATATCTCTTTCTAATATTGCGAGTGTTTGTAATTGTTCAAAGCAAACTGCTTATTCAGCTGCTTCAAAACTAGTTACATTAGGTCTGTTTAATAGCCATCAAAAT
Source organism: Pseudoalteromonas sp. TAB23 (assembly GCF_000498075.1). Taxonomy (NCBI): domain Bacteria; kingdom Pseudomonadati; phylum Pseudomonadota; class Gammaproteobacteria; order Alteromonadales; family Pseudoalteromonadaceae; genus Pseudoalteromonas; species Pseudoalteromonas sp. TAB23. The sequence goes on along the minus strand of NZ_AUTP01000331.1, from coordinate 9,330 downwards.
ATTGGAAAGATGACTGATTACGAAGTTAATCCAGATTTTTTAAATCTTAAGTAGATAGCTTTACCTGAGAATAAACCAGGTCATAGTTCTTCAAACTTAAGCGAAGAGGATTTGTGGAATAATTTTGATTCTACAAATATCTTTAATAACAATGAAAATACAGATAATGCAAAAGATAAATATGTGAGTATTGAAGATGAACATATTGATACGTTGTTAAAGCCGGGGCATGAACCGGCACAGATAGTGGCTGATCACTGTGCACCTTCAAACACAAAAAAGAAGCAAAGCCAGAAAGAAGCGAAAGAAGAAATAGCGTGATACAAGACCACCCATAAATTACGTTATGTTAAATTGAGTGGGTTTTAATAAAGCGAGCGTGATTATACAAACCAGCTCGCTTTTAGGAGAGTAACTTGGTGGTTAATTAAGCTCTGAATCAACCCAAAACTTAGTTCCTTTTAATACAGCTTGTAGTGCAAGGCCGTTTTCGGTTACAGAATATACAGTAACTTGATCTGCAATCGCTTCGGCAACCAGTGCACCGCCTTTATCTTCATATTTTGCTGCTGCATCAGCGTTTCCGCCAAATGCCCAACCATGTTCAATAAATCTGTTTAATGCAGCTTGGTTATGAAAAACCATTACAACGTTAAAATCTTTAACGCCTAAGCCAAGTCCTAAACCGGCTTCGCCCATATTCATGTAAGTCGATTTACCTGTAAGATTATTTCTAACAACACCGTAACCACCGCCAAAGCTAGCAAGCACTACATTTACATTCGCGTTATCGAATACAGCATAACCAGCAGAGTTAGCAATTTGTTTTTTAACATCAGGTTTTTCAGCGTATAATTTATCTAATGTGTTTGCTTTCATACTTTGTACAAGTGAACGTTTTTCGCTTGGTGATGCACTACCTGTAGTAGCACACCCAGTTAACGCAACTGTTAAAGCAAGTACGCTTAGTATAATTAGTTTTTTCATAATGTTTTCCTTAATAAGATATAGCAACCAACAACCATAGAATAATCACGGTATTAAAATAATTAGAGCTTTACTATGTCCAATACTAGACAGTATCGGACTTTAACGTTATTCTGTGTGTCTATTATTTAATTGAATATTTATACATTATGCTTGTTGCTTTGGTTGATACGTTAAAACAATTAAGATATCAAATTGCCCATCTAGATGACGGTACTCTCAATTCAGAATACCCAGAACTTGCATCCTTTATACAGGAAATTGGCTTGACTGTAACTGAATCAAAAGCTGATCTGACATTCTTGTATCAGTTTTTATATGTTTATGGCCGAAAGTCAGAAGCCACTTATAGTCGTTTTCGAAATGAGCTTGAACGCTTTTATTTATGGTCGTGGTTAATCGCAGAAAAATCAGTATTCGATTTAAAACGTGAAGATATTGAAGCTTACGTTGATTTTATGGTTGAACCCGATAAAGCATGGGCTGCAACTTCAGTGCAATGGCGTTATAAAGATGAACAAGGAATTCGTCGATTAAACCAAAACTGGCGCCCTTTTATGCTTAAAGAATCCATTGCTAGTCAGCAAACTTTATCGTCTATGTTTACAGCATTAAATGTGTTTTATAAGTTTGCCTTACTAGAAGAAAAAACATTTGCTAACTTTGTCCCTGTTGTTAAAAAAAATAGTCCGTACTTAGTTGTTCAATCACAAATTCAAATTCCAGACACATTAAGCGATATTCAATGGGAATACGTTTTTGGTGTAACGCGTGATTTATGCGAACATAACCCTGATTTAGAGCGAAACTTATTTACGCTTGCCTGCTTAAAAGGTCTTTATTTACGAATCTCAGAATTATCTGAGCGCCCACAGTGGTCGCCGGTGATGTCTCATTTTTGGCAAGATAATGATGGTTTCTGGTTTTTACGTATTATGGGCAAAGGTAATAAATTACGAGATGTAACCTTAAGCGATGATTTTGTTGAATATTTAAAACGTTATAGACTATACAGAGGTTTACCTGCCCTTCCCCGTGTTGATGAATCAGATCCTTTGGTTCATAAAATTCGCGGGCAAGGTGGTATGACCGTAAGGCAAATTAGGCGTTTAGTTCAACAAAGTTTTGATTATGCACAGCAATCATTACTTGATGATGGTTTTAAGGATGATGCTGAACAACTTGGCGCTGCAACTGCACATTGGCTTCGTCATACTGGTGCCACACATGATGCGCAAACCAGACCGCTTAAACATTTATCGGAAGATTTAGGCCATTCTAAAATTGCGACTACCGATCAAATTTATATTCAAACAAATATTAAAGAGCGAGCAAAGTCAGGACTTAAAAGGAAAATTTAATGGAGTATTTAGTAATAGCATTTATAGGCGGATTATTTTTAATTTATTCTTTAACACTTCGCCAGTTAGAAAAAACAGAAGTAACAGGCCCAATGTTTTTTGTTGTTGGCGGAATATGTTTAGCTTCAATGCTACCCAACGAAGGGCATAAAATAAAAGAAGGCGTTGATCTTTTATTACCATTTATAGAGCTTACGCTAAGTATATTTTTATTTTCTGATGCAGCTAAATCAAAGCTAAGTGTATTAAGGCATAGTTTTCAGTATCCTAGTTTACTGTTGTTTGTTGCCCTACCCTTAACTTTATTACTCGGTATTGCTGTTGCTTTATTTTTCTTTGCTGAGCTTTCACTTATTCAAGCGGCTTTGCTCGCTATTATTTTAACGCCTACCGATGCAGCTTTAAGTAAAGGGCTATTAGCAAGTACACAAGTACCTGAAAAAATACGCGAAGGAATAAATACTGAAAGTGGTTTGAACGATGGATTATGCGTACCCATATTTTTAATATTTATATTACTCGCTAAAAATCCTGATTCAGCTATTACCGCAACACAAACATTAAGTGTGTTTGGACGAGAGCTTGGCTTGGCTTTATTAATAGCTATTACAAGTATTGCTGTTTTTATACCGAGTTTAAACTTTGCAATGAAACGTCATTACTTTGCACAAAATACCAGTCCATTTTTATTACTCGGTTTTGCAATGGCTGTATTTTCTGTCACTCAGTATTTTCATGGCAGTGGTTTTATTGCGGTGTTTATTGCAGGCTTATTATTTGATAAATTTTCGACCGAAGAAGTTAGAACAGAATTAATTGAAGACTCAGAGCACATAGCAGATTTCACATCGTTAATGATTTGGTGCTTGTTCGGGTTTGTTTGTGCTTACTTAGTTATTCCTAAATTAAATACTGAAATTATAATTTACGCTTTGTTAAGTACAACATTGATTAGAATAATTCCAGTTATGCTGTCTCTGCAGTTTACGGCATTGAGTATTAAAGAGCGTTTTACATTTGCGTGGTTTGGGCCAAGAGGATTAGCATCTATTGTTTTTACATTGATGGTGATAGATACGCAAATAGAAAACAAATATCAAATAGCGACAATAGCAATGACGACTATTCTGTTTAGTGTATTTATACATGGTATTAGCACTAAACCTATTGCTGATAGTTTTGTTAAAAAATAATTATTTAAACTAGGTAAATTAAGAATACGTATTAAAAAAGGCGTAACGGTTATTTTCATCACTGATGAAGTTAATCGTTGCGCCTTTTTTTATTTAATAAATAATTTACTAATTTGTATTTAGATAAAAATATTTAAGTACTCTTATATAAGTGATCTTATTTAAGCACTCTTATTTTATAAAGTTATTTAAGAACCTGTGCTAGTAATTCAATTGGGTGTTTTGGTTTAAACTTTTCAAAACGTTTAACTTGGCTACGACAAGAAAATCCCGTAGATAAAAGTTGCTCAGGTTTATTTTTATCTACAATTGGTTTCCAGCTCATTTCGTAAAGCGCACGTGAGTTATCTTGATTTTGTGCTTCGTGGCCATAAGTTCCCGCCATTCCACAACAACCTGTATTTGTTGTTTTTAATGTTAAACCAATATCATTGAAAATTGTTTGCCATACATTTGCTGCTTTTGGCAGCGCAGTTGTTTCAGTACAATGACTCAGTAATGTAAATTCGGTATCTGTATTTTGCTTTGCGCTTAGTGATTTAAACGATTGTGTTTCTAGCCATTCATGAGCAAGCTGCACATTAAATTCGCCACGGTTATTTTCTAAAATTGTATTATATTCATCGCGATAACACATAACGAGTGACGCATCTAAACCGACTAACGGTGCATTAATATCATTTAATTTATTTAAAAACTCGGCTGCATTTTTAGCTGTAACTTTAAATTCATGCAAAAAACCTTTTACGTGTTGCGGTTTACCATTTGGTTTAAAAGGTAATAGCATTGGTTTTTTGCCAAGTTGGGTTATTAAAGTAATAAAACTTTCTACTAATTCGGCTTCGTAAAAGCTCGTAAATGGGTCTTGTACTATTAATACATATTCACTTTGTTGCTCTGCATTTAATTTATTTAATAAGTCAAAATCGAATTTTTGTATTTTAGTAACACGCTTTGAAAGTGCAGGAATACTTAACTGTGGTGTATCAACATAGCCAACCGTTTTTTTAATAACATTACTAACTAATGATGTTTTAACAATTGGATTTATAACTTTAGCGAACTTTGCCATTAATGGCGCGCTATTTTCTATGTTACCAACAAGGTAATCTTTTAGCGGGCGTGCATAATAACTATGATAATAATTTAAAAAGCGCGAACGAAAAGTGGGTACATCTACTTTAATTGGGCATGCAGTTGTACATGCCTTACACGCTAAACATTCATCCATTGACGCCTTTACTTCGTGAGAAAAGTCGTAAATACCTTTTCGTTTTTCGCGGCTATGAACAAAACGTTCCCACCAGGTAATGACTTCACCTTTGTTAAGTTGTTTTTCTACTTCGAGCAAATCTACATTTTTTGACTCTTGTAGACGAAGCCATTCGCGCATTAAACTTGCGCGTCCTTTTGGTGAATTACGGCGATCGCCAGTTACTTTATACGATGGACACATAGGTGAACTTTCATCGTAATTAAAGCATATGCCATTACCATTACAGGTCATTGCATTGTTAAAACTGGTTTTAACTTCTATTGATATTTGCTTATCGAAGTGCGATCTCTTTTGTCCATCTACACTAACTAGTGAGTCTTCACTATCGATAGGAGTACATATTTTACCGGGGTTAATGCGATTGTTAGGATCGAAAGCTGTTTTTATTTTTCGAAGTTGCGTATATAAATGCTCACCAAAAAACTCAGGGCTATATTCACTACGGTAACCTTTACCGTGCTCGCCCCACATTAAACCGCCGTACTTAGCGGTTAGTTTTACGACCTGATCTGAAATAGTTCTAAGTAGTTTTTCTTGTTCTGGGTCACACATATCAAGTGCTGGGCGTACGTGTAAAACGCCCGCATCAACATGGCCAAACATACCATACTGTAAATTATGACTGTCGAGTAATGCTCTAAATTCGACAATATAATCTGCTAAATTTTCAGGCGGTACAGCGGTGTCTTCTGCAAAGGCGAGAGGTTTTTGGCTGCCTTTTACATTACCTAATAAACCCACTGACTTTTTACGCATTGCGTAAATTTTTAGTATATCGCTTTTATCACTGGTTAACTGATAACCAATAACGCCATTAGTTTGATTTTTTACGCATTCATCTAGAAGCTTACAAAGCGTGTCTACTTTGTCTTTTATATCATCGTTTGATACTGCATTAAACTCGACCATGTTAAGGCCTTGCATATCTTTATTTGGTACGTCGGTTATTAAGTCCGATACTAAATTCCAAATGATATCTTCACGCGCTAAGTTTAAAACTTTGCTATCAACGGTTTCTACCGATGTTGCACGTGCATCGACTAAAAATGGTGAATGACGAAGTGCTGAGTCAAAACTATCATACTTAATATTAATAAGCGTTTTGAATTCGGCAATAGGCGTTAGGTTTAATTTTGCTTCAGTTACTATACCTAATGAGCCTTCTGAACCCGTTATTAGTCGGCTCATGTCAAAGGTAAGTAAGTCATCACTTAGTACATGCTCTAGGTCGTAGCCGGTTAAAAAACGATTTAACCGTGGAAACTTAGCTAAAATAGCAGCGCGTTCATTAACTGATATATCTAAAACTGTTTTATATAAACTACCAATTAGTGAGTCTTGATTCGCTATAATTTGTGCTTTGTCGATGTCTATTGGGGAGGTGCACATAGGTGTGCCATCAACTAAATAAGTTGTTAGCCCTAAAACATGATCGCTCGTTTTACCGTAAACTAACGAGCCTTGCCCCGATGCGTCAGTACTTATCATGCCACCAATAGTTGCCCTGTTACTGGTAGATAAATCGGGTGAGAAGAAAAAGCCATAAGGTTTTAAAAAGTCATTAAGTTGATCTTTTATTACGCCGGTTTGAACGCGTACCCAGCCTTCTTCTACATTTATTTCGAGGATTTCGCGCATATAGCGAGACAAATCTACAACAATACCAGGTGTTAACGATTGTCCGTTAGTGCCTGTTCCACCGCCACGAGGACCAAAAGTTAATGATAAAAACGGGTCGCGAGATGCTGTTTGCAATGCGAGCTGAATATCTTTTTCACTTTTTGGAAAAATAACACCTTGCGGTATTTGCTGATACACACTGTTATCGGTTGAAGCGGTAATACGCGTTGCATAACTTGCGTCGGTATCTCCGGTAAAACCTTGGTTTGCAATGGTATTTAGGTAGTTTGCGACAAGTTCTGTCGCGGCATCTTGCTGTGTAATTGTTGCTATCATGACGGCGATATTTTAGGGCATTTGACTAATTATATCATGGTGATGGCGAATAGAAATTGAAGATTTTACAGTTTGTAACACTCTTTTAGTCGATTTTAATGCAGCTTAAATTATACTCAAGTTAACAAGTAATGAGGTGTGTTATATGAAAAAATTACTATTACAGATCAGTGGCGTGTTATTTATTTTGCTAGGATTATTTTTTGCGGTTGTACCTGGTCCTTCACTTATATTTTTTATGGCGGGTTTATTGTGTTTTTCGTTTTACTATCCTAAAGCACGACATTACTTATCATTTTGTCAAAAGGCGTTAACTAAATCATGTGCTTATTTAGATAAAAAATTAGCCCGTTAATTCACTTTTAATTGAGCATAAAAAATGCCAGCAATACATGGCTGGCATTTTTATAGCTTACATATTTATAGCTTACCTATTTATTACTTTGCTAATTTTTTAGCTAGGTATAACCATGTTTCTATTACTGTATCTGGATTTAGTGAAACAGAGTCAATACCCTGCTCTACTAACCATGCTGCAAAGTCTTCATGATCTGAAGGACCTTGGCCACAAATACCTACGTACTTTCCTTTTGCTTTAGCTGTTTTAATTGCCATAGAAAGTAGCTTTTTAATTGCAGGGTCACGCTCATCAAATAAATGTGCGATTAAACCAGAATCACGGTCAAGACCAAGCGTTAACTGTGTTAAATCGTTAGAGCCGATAGAAAAACCATCAAACATTTCTAAGAATTCATCTGCAAGTAATGCATTTGAAGGTAGCTCACACATCATGATTACTTTAAGACCATTATCGCCGCGTTTAAGGCCATGTTCTTCTAGTAATTCAATTACGCGTTTGCCTTCTTCAAGGGTACGTACGAATGGGATCATGATTTCTATGTTAGCCATATCCATGTCGTTTCTTACGCGTTTTATAGCTTCACATTCTAGTGCAAAACAATCGCGGAAGTCTTCAGAGATATAACGGGCTGCACCACGAAAACCAATCATTGGGTTTTCTTCTTCTGGCTCGTATTGCTGACCGCCAACTAGGTTTGCGTATTCGTTTGATTTAAAATCAGACATACGAACAATTACACGCTCTGGTGCAAATGCACACCCTAGAGTAGAAATACCTTCAACCAGTTTTGTTATGTAAAACTCTACTGGTGATTCGTAACCGGCAATCATGTCAGTAATTTCTGCTTTTAATGCATCTGTTTGAGCATCAAAATTTAATAACGCTTTAGGATGAACGCCAATCATACGGTTGATAATAAATTCAACTCGCGCAAGGCCAACACCTGCATGCGGTAAGCGTGCAAAGTCAAATGCACGATCGGGGTTACCCACGTTCATCATAACTTTCATTGGTAGTTCTGGCATTTTATCAACGCGTGACGTTAGTATTTCAAAATCTAAAATACCTTCGTAAATAAAGCCGGTATCGCCTTCGGCGCACGATACTGTTACTTCTTGGCCCGCTTTAATTAAATCAGTTGCGTTGCCACAGCCTACCACTGCCGGAATACCAAGTTCGCGTGCAATGATTGCCGCGTGACACGTACGTCCACCACGATTTGTAACAATCGCTGCTGCACGTTTCATGATTGGTTCCCAATCAGGGTCGGTCATATCGGTAACTAAAATATCGCCTACTTGTACCTGATCCATTTCTTTGATTGAATCAAGAACACGAACAACACCGCTACCAATTTTATGACCAATTGCACGGCCTTCAACAACAACGTTGCTTGTACCATTTAATTGAAAGCGTTCCATTACGTTAGAGTCTTCGTTTGAGCGTACAGTTTCTGGACGTGCTTGAACTATATATAGTTTGCCGTCGTTACCGTCTTTTGCCCATTCGATGTCCATAGGACGACCGTAATGTTTTTCGATGATTACAGCTTGCTTGGCAAGTTCTTGCACTTCTTCATCTGTAATCGAAAATTTATTTGAAAGCTCAGGGGCAACATCAACGATGTCTACTTGCTTACCGTGTGCTTTATCTTCTGAGTAAATCATTTGAATGGCTTTAGAACCAATGTTACGACGTACTACTGAAGGTTTATTTTTAAGGAGTGTTGGTTTATGAACATAAAACTCATCAGGGTTAACTGCGCCCTGTACAACCATTTCACCTAAGCCGTAGCTTGATGTAATAAATACAACGTCTTCAAAACCAGACTCTGTATCAATGCTAAACATTACGCCAGATGCTGATTTATCTGAACGTACCATGCGCTGAATACCCGCTGATAGGGCCACACCACGGTGATCGTAACCTTGGTGAACACGATACGAGATTGCACGGTCGTTAAATAATGAAGCAAATACGTGTTTAATAGCGACCATGACTGAATCGATACCAACAACGTTAAGGAAAGTTTCTTGCTGGCCTGCGAATGATGCATCTGGCATATCTTCAGCGGTAGCTGATGAACGTACTGCGAATGATACATCTGCTGCAGTATCGCCATGAAGTTGGCTATATGCGTCGCGAATGGCTTGATCTAGGTTTGGTTGGAATGGTGTGTCGATTATCCATTGGCGG
>NZ_AUTP01000330.1:0-13850 GCF_000498075.1 Pseudoalteromonas sp. TAB23 | reverse complement strand
CAGCCACTACGGGCATGTTAATACCACCGAGTAATATTTTAATTATCTATGCCATCGCCAGTGGTGGGGTGTCGATTGCGGCATTATTTATTGCTGGCTACTTACCGGGAATTTTAGTGGGGCTGGCGTTGATGATTGTTTGCGCTATTTACTCTATTCGCAACAATTACCCTGTAACAGCAAGACTGCCATTTAACATTGTGATGAAAAAAATACTCGCAGCTTTGCCAAGCTTATTGCTTATTTTTATTGTTATTGGCGGNTGTATTTACCGCAACTGAAGCAGGCGCTATTGCCGTTATTTATGCTTTAGTACTGTCGGTATTTATTTACAAAGAAATCAATATAGTTGAAATGCCCGCTATATTACTAAAAGCTTGTGAAACAACGGCTATTGTAATGCTGATCATTGCCGCGTCATCGGGCATGTCGTGGTTATTGTCATATACACATATTCCACAGCTGGTCAGTGAGTTCTTTTTAACACTCAGTGATAATCCGATTTTAATCTTGTTGTTGATCAACCTGATTTTAATTTTGGTTGGCGCGTTTATTGATATGACACCTGCGGTATTGATTTTTACACCGATCTTTTTACCGGTAGCTGAGCAATTTGGTATGTCGCCGATTCAATTTGGTATTATGATTGTATTAAACTTATCAATTGGCTTGGTGTCTCCGCCAGTTGGGAGTGTGCTGTTTGTCAGTTGTGCGGTGGCGAAAACATCGTTACATAAAATAATTAGGCCAATGATGCCGCTGTATGCTGTGATGTTTTTAGTCTTGATGTTGGTCACATATGTACCGGCAATCAGTGAAACGTTACCGCGTTTATTTGGTTTAATCGAGTAACTAACCTGAACTTAGGATAATTTATTTGTCAGCGTTTAGATCAACTTAATCAAACAAATCTGTGATGGAGCTCTACAGCTCCATTTTTCTTTTAAATCAAAGTAGTCAATGTATAACAAGAGCTGACTAACTACTTCTATGGATCTACGGTTAGTGTTAAACTTTGCAATCATCCTAAATAGGAACTTTTATGTCAGTAACGATTAATGATGTAGCTAAGCTGTGCGGTGTTTCAAAGCGCACAGTTTCACGTGTGATCAACCGCTCTCCCGCTGTGGGTGAAGCGACGCGGGAGCGAGTGCTTAAAATTATCAGCGAAGTTGGTTTTTCTCCTGACAAACAAGCACGGGGGCTGGCATCGAGTCGTTCTTACTTATTAGGTTTAATTTATGATAACCCCGATGCATTGTATATTGATCAGGTGCAACGAGGTGCATTAAGCGTCTGCTCTGAACTTGGCTATGAATTGGTTGTTCATCCTAGTTACTCTAAAAGAGCTGAATTTATTGATGATTGCCTGTCATTTATCTCTCGCTCTAAGCTTGATGGCGTGATTATTTTACCGCCAGTATCTGAGAACAAAGAGTTAGCTGCAGCAATTCGTGAAGCTGGTTGTCCTTATGTGCGCTTAGCATCGGTAGATTTAGATGATGCTGATAACATTGTGGTCTCAGACGAACGCGAAGCAATGAAAGAAATGGCCAGCTACTTGGTTGAACTTGGCCATAAAGACATTGGTTTTATTTCTGGACCGCAAGTTTATCGTTCTTCAATCGAACGCTTAGCCGGCTTTTTAGCTGAACTGCAACAATGTAATGTGCAACTGCCTGGAAATCGTATTATTGAAGGAAAAAATAGTTACGAAAGTGGTATTGAATGCGCTATGACGTTGTTAAGCACTGAACCAAGACCAACGGCCATTGTTGCTAACAACGACGAAATGGCGGCGGGGGTATTACGGGTTGCCAGTAATTTAAATATCAAAGTACCAGAACAGCTATCAGTGGCAGGTTTTGATGATAATATTTTGGCTTCACGGATCATTCCATCGCTAACGACTATTCGAAGACCGGTACAAAATATGGCATGTTTAGCGGTGCAAAAACTCATCAATAAAAGCCAATCGACACAAAGTGAAAAAATTAAATTAGATGACGTAGTCACCCCTTATTTAGTAAAGCGTGAATCTACCAACAGATGCGCTAAATAGTACCGATTAACCCCCCTCATAATATTTTTGTTACAGGCATACAAAGCGCCTTACTGACAGTAGGGCGCTTACTTCTATCCGTAATCCAATGATAATTTTTTGATTTAATTCATGAGTTAATTAAATTTGAGGAGCACCTTTGATAAAATAGCATGAAATATCGGTGTTAAACGAAACGGCCGATATGCTGCCTAAAGGATAAAATGCATAGCGCTCGTTTTTAATATCTGGAACATTTTGAGCGCTGTAAGCACCGCCTGATATCAATCGTATTAAGTTACTGACCATTTATAGCGACAGATAAATACAGTGATAATAAGGCAGAAATTTTGATAGGGTGTTCTTGGCAATTGCTCCTGCATTACTCTGCATCTATGCAGTCGTACTTGAAAAATTACTAACTCAATTTAATAACGTTAACTTCATGCCCTCGCTCTTTGACCGCAGCGCCTGTTAATCTCTTTGTGAATTATTAGCTTGAAGATTTTATTGCACAAAGAGAAAGGAATGATATGTATAAAAAAATACCCTTGCTGTACGGGGCGAGGGTATTGGTAACTATCAAATTGTGTGAAAGCAGCGCTTGGCTTCTCTCATTACAACTATTGGATGGTTATTTCATCCAATGTGATAGTTGCTTCACTTTCCGTTCTGAGAGTGATGAATGAGGTAGCTGTGGCTACCAACCCATCGACGGTGTACGTTTGACCTGGGACTAAGTCTTGAAGCTGTACTGAGTAGAACTTCGATGAACCACCGTGGATTGAATTAGCGCTACCAGAGGTGTTGTTATCTACATATATTTGGAAGCTTTTTGCAGTATTGCCTGCTACAGTCACGACTTTAAAGCTCACTTGATAACTGTTACTTAAATCAAGTAACCCCGTGGTGCTTGCATCTGCTGAGGTTGTACTAACCGCAGGGGTAGTATTCGCTATACTAATGCGTGCCCCTGTCATGGTTAATTGGCCTGCTGATACATCAATAGCGCCTGTTACACGGTGGAACAGCGGCGTACCAGATCCAGCTAAGCCCGATAAGTCACGATAACTATTACTAAAAAACTCGTCCGTATTCGCTGCAGCAAAATTTTCAGTAAAGGGTAACCCAAGCGGCTCTTGAACAGGTGGCTCACTTGGCGCTGCAATGTCAGGGATGTCTAAATCGCTTTGATCCGTTTTACCAATGCCGGCATGGGCAATAACATGCGCTTTAACATCCATTACTGGTGTTAACTTATACTCGTAAGGTGCTTGGTATGAGCTGGTGGGTGTCATACCAGTAGCAGTAACCTCTGCAGNCAGCCACATCACCCCAAGTAACACCTTCACCTAGGTAGTTACCCGAGGTATTCCAATAACCAATTACTTTTGAGTAAAAAGAGACCACAGGATTTTTAGTATGCTCAAAGTAGTTATTCTCAATATGTAGCTCTGCGCCCATCCGTGAGTTAATCGCGCTAGAGGTGATATTGTTGTAATAGTTGTTGAATATATGACCTTGACCAAATCTAAACAACGGAACACGCGATATGATGTTTTCAAAGCGGTTATGGTGAAAGGTAATATGACGATTCTTGTTGCTGCTCGAGTCATCATCACTGTGACCATGGAGTGACGTTTTCCAGCTATCGTGAATATAGTTATATGAAATGGTAATGTTTTCAGCACCCGATTTAGAATCGATTAAACCATCATAATAATCTTGATCAACATTTAACGATGAATAGAGTTCGTTATGATCAATCCAGATATTCGCGGTAGGTTTATTTTCATCACCTTCAATCGAAATACCATCTTTACCGCCGGTAAGTACTTCATGGATTTTTAAGTTTTGGATAATGATGTTATTAGCACGACGAATAGCAATGCCGATACCACTTAGCTCACCACGATCTGCCACACCAATGATTGAGATATTATCCATATCTTTAATTTCGATAGAAGGATTATCGCCGCCACTGTTTGCATCAGTAATGACACCATCGACATAAATAGTCACTGGAACACCTGATGATTTTGCTTGTTCTAAAGCCGATTTAAGCGCTGTGCCATTATCAACGGTCACTACTGTTCCACCTTCGCCACCGGTTAGGCTAAAATTATAACCAGCAAAACCCAGACTATTATTCACCGGTGTTATTGCAATTGGCTCATCTGGCAAGATTGGGATAGCGAGTGGTTCAGGTGTCCAACCTTGGCCATCATTAAAGCTTGCAAAAATAGCGTTACGCTCAAGTAAGTTAACCACGTCGCTGTCTTGCATAATGTAACCACCAACACGGGCACTTAAATCAAGAGTATTACCTGCTAAATCCATGCTGCCATACNGCCACTGGTAGCCGTTGCAATTTCTGGATTTGGTGCAGGTTGACTGTTAACTCCTTGCACAGCCCAACCTGAGGTTGCAATGTGAGTATCAAACTTATTATTGATAAGCGTAACATTATCAAAATATGTGTCACTGCCACCACTGCGTGCAATATAGGTTGAATTATCTAACACATTATTGCCAATTGGTCCTGGGCCATGAGTAAAGCGGTTATTTAAGAAGATAAAGCCAGGATCTGTTTGCACAGGTACGCGGGCTTGTAACACATAACCACCTGATGAGTCTTTAGTTGGATCACCATCTTTGGAGTCACCAATAGTGCGAATTTCACTGTCTTCAAATAATGCAGTGACCGGGTAGCCCCAAATAAAGTCAACATTACCTGCAACTAAGCTATTGTAAAACCAAGTGTAACCTTTAAGTAATAGGGTATCTTGTTCGCTAATAAAGCTGGCATTATTAGCCACTAAACGACCATTACTATTAAAGTAAATAGTTTCAGCTTGGTTTGAATCAACATTGTTACGCAAGTGGGTGTTTTTCAATGTTAGGTTGTTGATCACTAACATATCCGCACCTTCAACTAAGAATACACCACGACCGCCGCCCGGTGTGCCAGAACCTATAGGCGCACTGCCACCTGAGCCACCATTGAGTGTTTCGTAGTTTTCGTACTGAATAGTAGTATTGTCTTGGCTTTGCCCTTGTATAGTTACGTTATCTTTATTACGTAAGAATAGCAGTTCATTATATACACCATCTTTGACTGAAATGGTGGTTTGCTCATCTTTAGCAAGACTTGCCATTGCAAAGTTAAGTGCACCTTGCACGGTTCTAAAGTCAGCTACACCGTCATCATCAACCAGTAGTTGATTGCTTGCCGGCGTTGTCACTTTAGTGGTGAACGTCCATTGGCTATTATCACCGAGGCCAATAAAATCAGTACCGTTGAGTTGTGCGCCCAGTACCACATCATCACCAATGACAACACGATAAGTATGGCCATATTCAAGCACATTATTGTGCGGTTTAATGGTTAAGGTATTGTCTTCAATCGTGAGCGGGTAGTAGTACACAGAGCGCAATCTATCTTGGCCTGTGTAACCAATCACATCGACGTTTTTACCCACTTTGAGGGTATCAACAAGCGTGTTTTCGTTTTGTTTATAAATACGTATTTCACCTAAACTACCAAACGTAGGGGCGTTATCAAAAGTAATCGATAATTGGGTATCAACAAATTGGCTATCGCTAGCAATCGCTGGCATCACTTTATCTGTTAAATCACCATAGTCAGCGGTTGGCATAACAAAACCTTCTGCAACAGAGACTTTAATAGTACGCGTAATACTTGGGTCTGAATCCGATACAAATGTGACCGTTGCATCGCCTGCAGCAATCGGTGTAAGGGTGATCGCATTTCCATTGATTGCAACGCTCACCACTGCTTCATTGCTTGAAGTGACCGTGTAGGTGCCGGCTGTGATACCGTCGTTTTTAATCGCTGTAACGTTGATCAACAATGGATCCATACTGGTACTTGTGTCCCAATTAGGCTCTTTGTAATCAAGGGTTAACTGAATTGGCTTGATGCTAGGGTCGCCCACTTTTACATCATCAATTTCAAACGAACGATTATTCGTAAACACACCAATTAAGCCACGCGCTGTATAGCTGGTATCAGCCGCAGAGCCCATTTTCTCACCATCTAAGTATACGGTAAGTTGATCATCAATCATTTCAAAGCGAGTGGTGTACCAAACACCATCTTCTGTTGCTCCTTTTTCACCGAGTAAGATTGGTGATTTTGTTTGCACTGGACGCGCAATCGACCCTTCGCTACTAACGGCAACTTCCACTTGCGTACTGCTTGATGAGTTTTGCACATTTAAACCACCAGCGTACCAATTACCGGCATTTAAATAACGTGCCATCAAAAAAATCTGCTTATTGGCCGTGGTAGAGTTCTGACGTGGGCGAATTTTCGCTTCAACAAAGTAGTTACCTGTGACAGGCACGTTTGCCATAGCTTCTTCAGTAGCTAAAATTAGCTCGCCACCAGCACCGCCTGCGGTGTATCGCATCATGTTATTACCCATGATATCAAGTACATCAAACTCACCCATTGGGGCTTCAGTGTTATCTGGCTTGGCTAAAACTTGCCAATTATTTAAATCACCATTGGCAAAATCATCACAAAAATACAGTTCAGGTGCATCCGTGCAGCTAAATACAGATGGATCTTTAACATACTCAACTCTGAGGTTATTGATAACCACAGTGCCACTTGTTTCGGTACGTAACTGTAAAAATGAGTTTTTAGTCGCAAGCTTTCCGGGCACTGTTAAAGTTTGGCCAGCAGTAAGCGAGTTGATCAATTCATTATAAAAACGTGAGTCATTACCATGGATTGATTTAGAGCTGCTTGATGAGTTGTTATCCACATAAATTTGGAATTTATTATCACCTTCAGGGTCACTTATACTGACAATATCCATCACTACTTGATAAGGACGAGACAAATCCAGCGCTCCACTGGTGGTGGTATCCGTTGCTGCTGTTTCAATACCCGGGGTGGTGTTACCTAATGTGAAACGACCTCCATTAAGTTCTAATCCAGTATCAATCACAGTGACTGAGCCGCCTGTTTTGCTAAACATTGGGATTTCATCGCCGTTAGTATCAATAATTTTTTGATGTTCAACAGAGAAAATATCCGCAGTAAGTGCGGTAAAGTCAGTGGTAATTGGTAATTCTACTGTTGGGATCTCACCTTGAACCGGTGGTTCAACAGGTGGCTCGACATCTGGTACGTCGGTTGCCACTGTTTTGATGGTTAAGTTATCAATGACAATCATTGCCGCTGAATCAGTGCGTATTTGGAAATATGAATTTTTAATCTCAGGATTTAAAATACCGCGGGCATCGATATTAGTCAGATCTGGGCCAGTATTTACATCTTCGCCTGGAGTGTAGGTATATGAAAACCGTTGACCTGCAGGGGTATTGCTTTCGTTTATGTCTTTACCATAAAACTTTGAAGCACCGCCATGCACTGAATTACTTTGACTGGCAGTATTATTATCAACATACAGGGATAATCCACCAGCACTATTATGAGAAATAATATCAAAGCTAATGGTAAACCCTTCGCTTAAATTATAAATCCCCACACCTGAGCTATCAGTCGCTGTTGATTCTTTGCCGGGCAGGGTATTACCGATGGTAATACGGCCGCCTTCAAGAATTAGTTGGCCTGCTACATCGTCAATTTTTGCGCTACCGCCACTTTTAAAATATAACGGGCCGCTGCCTTGCTCATCCGATAAGCTTTTATAGCTCGATGAGAGAAATGTTTCAGTGTCAGTATCAAACTCTTCAATTAAGACTAAACCAGCTTGCTGAGCTAAATCGTTGAGTTTGACTAACTCTTCTTGGGCTTGTTGTTCGGAGAACACTAAAATATTGTTTTTAGCATCATCATTACTATCACAAGTAAGCACCAGTGTTGCCAATGCGTTTGGACCGCTTGTGGCACAAACACTATAGGTGTTATTAACCGTATTATGAGAGCGAGAAATAATATACTGGGTTGTAGCAGATTCACCTTCACCTGAGATCAGTGCTAGTACACGATTACCGAATAAAAACGAATAACGGCCTGTTACTGTTTCGCTGCCACCCACTACTTGGCTGAATGTTCCACTAAGGTTTGATTCATCAACGGGCGTTAACATCAACTGTGTAATAATTGCCTCACTGCCTTGTACTAATGGGTTATACATTGTTCCGCTAAAATCGGCAGTATTAAATGCTAAAGGTTGCGTGCTGTTGTATTGCTTAAAAATAAAATCAACAAAGTGCACAATAGCCTGATCAGCTGGAATTAAGGTACTATTAGCTGAACCTGCATCAGCGAGCCACGCATTAACATTCGCCTCAAACTCATCGCTACTAAAATAGTCCGTAATCGTTTGCCCTTCTGCTAAAGTCATAACGGCTGTTTGTGCTGCTTGCTCGCTGATGGTGATGCCATTGCTAGGATCACCATCAACATCTAGTGACTGTAATAAACGCAAGCTATTAATAACAGCAGGATGAAACACGGTATCTGTCGAAAACAAAGCAAGTGGAGTTAATACATTGGCGGCAGAGACCGTAGGAAAGGTAAGTGCACCAATTGAGAAATCGATAGCTTCACCTCTAAAGTAATCGAATTGTCCATTTGCGTTTGTTACACCATTGCTTATTGATGGGCTGTTGTAGGTTAAACCAGCAACAGGGCTGTCAACAAATATCCCTTGCACTGGTGGTAACGGAGCTTCTTTGACATTGATAGAACTATCTTCACCGCAGCCTGCTAAAATCGCGGTGATCAGCAAACACGATGGTATTTTTATTGTATTATTCATGCATCCCTCCAAGGATGAAAGCGCGTCATTAACGCGTTAATTGTGTGTGAAATTAACGTTTTTCATTATTAGTAGCTGTTAATAAAACTTATAATTCATACCTAACTGGAACGTACGACCATAATCTTCACGTTGATAGAGGATTTCACCACCGGATAAATCATTACCTTTGAAATAACGTAAATCTGATTCATCGGTTAAGTTAATCGCGTCAAAATACACGCTGAGGCTTTTCGTAAAGTCATATTTCACTTTCATATCAAAGGTTAAGATATCGTCTTGGTAGATATCAGCCCATGACTTACAGGTATGTGGGTCTGATACAGAAGCTGATACGGGACAAGAGCCAACCTCTTCAAGAATATCTGAGCGGTAATTACTAATTAGACGCAATGAGAATGACTCATCTTCCCAGCCCACCGCAATATTACCGGTAACGTCAGCCTGACCAGGCAGTGGCATTTTATCATGACGAATAGTGGCATCGAGCTCAGCTTCACTTTTTACAAATGTCATATTACTTTGCCAAAATAAGCCATTCTCAAAGAACTGGTTGTAACTCAATTCAATACCATAAACAGTCGCTTTATCGCCGTTTAAAGTTATATCGACCTGATTAAGAACAAGATCTTGTGGAATTGCAAAGTCAGACACTTGATTAACTGGTAAAGTCAGTGGCAATTCGTCTATCCCCATTTGAATACCGGTGACATCGACGATGAAGTTATCGATATTTTTGTAAAATACCGCAGCTTCCATAAATAACTCTTTTGATGGATACCAGCCAAATGATGCATCAAAGTTGTCAGATGTCATGGCTACTAGATTAGGATTACCAACTTGTACTGCGTTATCGGGTCCTAAAATATAACCTTGAAGGTCAATGGCGCTCTGTCCATCTGGCGAGCTGTAACAGTTGTTCGTTGTTGGATTGCATAAGCTTATGTCGTCATCAAACTTAGCAAAACCACGAGCTTGTTTAAAAGAAGGCCGGGTGTAACTGGTCCATAATGAAGTACGTACCAAAATTTGATCGCTCGGCTCATAGCGAACATGAATACTCGGGAAAAACTCACTATAGGTAATTGACGATTCAGGTAATGGGATTGCTAAATCAAGCATTTTGTCATTGCCAAAATCCCAGTCATCGTTTTCAAGCGACATAAAACCAGTTGAAGAAAACTCAGTATGCGCATAGCGTACACCGGTAATAACACTGACTTGCTCTGATAGCTGCAGCTCAGTCATAATATAAGCTGCGTAGGTATCTTCGTATAAGGTATAGTCTTCTTTGGTGCTGTCAATTGACACCTCGCCACCGGTGGCACTGTCGCGCGTAATTTTAGTTGAGTCAACTATGTAGTCAAGGTCTTCGTTGCTAACAAAAGGATAGGTAAATAAGCCACCCTCAGGAACCGCAAAGTTATAATCAGTAACATTTGAGTTGGCGACGGTAATACAGGTTTCATCCGTTCCACAATCGAGTGGGTTTATTGCATAGCTCCAGCGATCTTTATCGCGGAAATGTTCGCGTTCGTTGTAAGTACCACCAATTTTAATAAAATTAAGATACTCAATATCAAAGTCTTTTTGCAAGTTTAGCTTGATACTTGTGACTTCATCAGTGCGTACACTGTCTTCCATAAATAAGTTGTCGTATTCCATATTTGATAAATCGCTGATATCACCATCGGCTTCACCGGCAAAAACATCATTGTCTGGATCTAACGCAAAACCACCTAGGGCAGCAGCTTCTTCAGGAGTAAGCACCTGTGCAACAATATTGTTTTTAGTTGCTTGACCGTAGACGATATTCTCACGCTCACGAAATTGCACGCGACGATCACCCACAGATTTATCATCTGTTTTTGAATACGCATATTCATAATCTACGCGTAAAGTGTCGGTAATATAGTTTTCACCACCGATACTATAATTGGTTGTAGTCGTTTCACCTTCCTGAATGAAATATTGGTTGTAAATATCGATATCAGACAGGACAAACTCTTTTGTATCAGCATTTACATAAATAATTTCATCTGCTTGGTCGCCATTATAAAAGTTATAAAACTCTCTTTGTGCTACGTCATCATCAGTGTAATTAGAGTAGTTACCTCGTATGTAATAAAAACTGTTTGCGGTTGGCTTAAACTCAACATTTAGAGTTGCGGTGGTACGTGTTCGGTCAGCTATTTCACGGCGGTTTTCGAGTTGCGCGGGGATCAATATTTCAGGTGCCACACCTAATTGCTCTTCACTGAGGCCAATGCCACCTTGTAAAAAGTTTAATTCTCGAGTGCTATGATGGCGTACCTCATCTACTTGATTTTTCCTATCTTCATAAGAAAGTGCAAAACCAACGCCTATTTTTTCTTCTAAGAATAGCTGTGTGCCATCAAGGCTAAACTTCGGCGAGTGTTCTTCTCTGAGTTCACTGTATGAATTTTGCAGCTTCATTTTTAGGGTGTTTTTACCACGGTCATATGCTGAGATAGCTTTGACGTTTACTGCTCCACCTATCGAATTTAGATTCATATCAGGGGTAAGGGTTTTAAATACTTCAATGGCTCCTAATGAATCACTAGTGATGCCATCAAGGCCAATTTTACGTTCATCACCCGCACCAGATAGTTCTGCACCATTCATGCTCACCGATACGAATTTAGGGCCTAAGCCCCGAACTGCAATATATTTACCTTCACCTTCACTGCGCTCTAAAGTGACACCTGGTATCCGACGCAGTGACTCAGCAACATTTTGGTCAACAAAGTTACCCATGTCATCCGTGGTAATCACAGAGCTAAACGCTTTGCTGTCACGTTCCATAGCGCGTGCTTTTAAATCAGCTTGGTAAACACCCGTTACAGCTATTATTTCTATATCGTCTTCAACAATTTGTGCTGATTTGGTTGGTTCTTGTTCAGCATTGGTTGTAGTTTTTTGTGTATTATTTTCTACCTTTGGCTGTACAGGATCGGCCGTTTGTGCATAAAGTGGCATAGCTACCATTAATGCTGCTGCGATCGTGCTTAGTCTCATGCTCTTCATCTTTGTTCCTTTTCCAGGCTTTTAATTGTGTGTGCAAGATATGCGATTCCCGTTGATTTAAATCCCAAGCTTGCCACCGGTGGCAAAGTGGAATAACATGAAGTTAACACTGTATTAATAAAACTGTCAATTTACATATTGACAATTTTTTATTTTAACCAGCATTAAAAACGAAATAGCCAAGGAACATTATGCAAGTTCTGAAGAATAATAATTTAAACTATCTCAATATCGTAATACTAAGCATCATTACTGTGTTGACGGTTTTTGTTTCGACTAATTTATACTCTGCACAAGTCAATACAACATTAGCTTTTCCAACAGCAAAAGGATTTGGTAAATACGCAACAGGAGGAGTTAATGGCACGCTTTATAGAGTGACTACATTGGAAGATAATTTAGATAAGCCGCAACCAGGCAGCCTTCGCTATGCAATTGTTCAAAAACATCCTCGCACTGTCGTATTTGTGGTATCGGGTGTGATCAAATTGGAAGGGGAACTTAAAATATCTCATGGTAATATAACAATCGCGGGGCAAAGTTCGCCAGGTGGGATTGCCATTGTTGGTGCTCCTGTGACGGTCTCATCCGCAGATAATGTGATTATCCGCTATATGCGCTTTCGCTTAGGCACATTTGGCTATGCTGATGATTCATTAACGGTGCGTAATAGTGAGAATGTCATTATTGATCATTGTTCATTGAGTTGGTCGGTGGATGAAACCGCGAGCTTTTATAATAACCATAACTTTACGTTACAAGATTCAATTATTTCACATAGTTTAAGCCATTCAATTCACCCTAAAGGCGATCATGGTTATGGTGGCATTTGGGGCGGGGCAAATGCGAGCTTTATTAATAATATAATTGCCAATCATGCCAGTAGAACTCCTAGGCTCAATGGTCATAGGCTAAAATCACCGTATTCACAAAATGAAGAGTTTGTTGAGCTTATCAATAATATTATTTTTAACTGGGGACATAATAATGTTTATGGATCAGAAAATGGTCGCTTTAACTTGATTAATAATTACTATAAGCCGGGTAAAGCAAGTAAGATCATGCAGTTTGCTGATATTTGGTATTCCCCAGAGATCAAAGAAAATCAGGCATATATTATGGGTAATGTACTTGAGAATAACCCACAACTGACTGAGCATAATTATTTAGGTGTAAATTATCGCAAAGCGGTTAAAGCAAAACGCACTATTAGTGATGAAAATAGCCAGTGGTTAAGTGATCAAGCAATCATTACATCACCCATGCAAACAACGATGGTTTATGTTAATGCAAAGCAAGCATTTAGTGATGCCATTAAGGGGCAACATATAGGTGCAAGTCGTAATGCACATGGCTATTTCCATGACAGTATTGATACGCTTGTTTATCAACAGCTCACTGATAGTGTCACGATAAAGAAAAATGGTTTGATTGATCATGAGTTTGAGCTAATTGGTAATTGGGATGCATATAAACAGGAATTTACAGGGGCTCCCGCAATCGTTGATGCTAATGAAGATGGTGTTGCGGATGACTGGTTCAAACAGCATCAGCCGCAATTAAAAAATGCAACTACAGCACAGGTTTTGCAGCAGTACTTAAATTCACTTAGCAACAAAGAAAGTAAAAGCTTTGATGACTTAAAATAACCATTAAGCCATCAAGACTTTAATTTTAACAACAATAATGATCAATGAGTTTTAGCAAATTGTACTGTTAAAAAGTCATCAATAACGGTGGTTGTAGGCGTTAACCACGGCTGGAATAACCAAAATGAATGCGGCGCATCATCGAACTGGTAAACTTCACTGGGTATATGTAACTGTTGCAACTTTTGTATTGCGCTGTCTCGACCTGCACGAAAGCGTGGCACTGAGCTATTAATGAAAAGTGTTGCAGGCGCGTTTTTATCAATATAGAAAATAGGCGATGCGCCGCGCCAACGCTGTGGGATAGTTTCATACCTACCCCCCAACCACTTGCTGGCTGAAGTGACG
>NZ_AUTP01000329.1:1151-3483 GCF_000498075.1 Pseudoalteromonas sp. TAB23 | reverse complement strand
CTTTGGCGAGCAAAGCCTATGGATAGCCGAAGCGTTTACGCTTGAAGGCCAAGTAAGCCGTGCTTAATCTCAAGTTTGATGAAGGCCGCAGCAAAGAGCAGCTAGCGTTTTTACAGCTCAAGCCACAAAAGCGCCGCAACATATTGCGCAGCGCAATACGTGCAGCAAACAAAAGCAGTAAAGAGCGGATCACCAGGCAAAGTGATTTAGCGGGTAAAAGGTGGCAAGGCCGCGCCAACGGCAAAAAAAAGAAAATGCTAACAAAGCTAAAGCGCAACATGAAAGTGCGCTACGGCGCAAATAGCGCAAGCGTATATTTTAAAGGTGGCAACAGCGGAAAAATAGCCCGCGCCCACCAAGAGGGCATAAGCCTAGATGCAGGTAAGCCCAAAAGCAGTGCCGCACAAAATAAAGAAGGCCCAGCCACGCGCAACTTAGCCAGAGCATTAATAAGCGAGGGTTACAAAATACCGCGCGGCAAAGGCAAGGGCAGCAAGCGACCAAGTATTAAATGGATAACAAACAATTTAAGTATTAACCAAGCAGGGTTTTTACTGCGCGAATTAAAGGGCAGCTCAGGCAAGGGCGCATGGAAAATTGATTTACCGGCCCGCTCCTTTTTGGGGCAAACAATGGCCGAACAAAAAGAGCAAATGAATTTTATTTTAAACAAAGCTATGCAAGTGGCGTAGCGCAAGCAAAAAAGGAACGACCATGGCACAAGGTAAAGTATCCGTTGCCGCCATTCAAACAGGCAGTGGCGCTACAAAACAGGTAGAACGCACCGTATTGTTCATCGGCCAAGCAGCCGAAAACAACGGCAAAATTCTACCCATTAATGCACAAAGCGACTTTGATGCTGAGTTTGGCGTAGCCGACTCACCGTTAAAAACCCAAGTTAAAGCATGGCAGCGCAACGGCGACGACCTAGTAAGTGGTTATGCAATAGCGCACGCAATCGACGCCGACGTAATGGCACTTATTGACGAAGCAATGGATCAAGACGTAAGTCCCGAAATCATTGTTATTTGTACGCCCGTAACAGGCAAAGCAGAAGTAGAAAGCTACCAAGCAAAAGCGCTTGAAATACTATCAAGCCTTGCGCGTCGCGTACGCTTTTTAGTAGCGGCGCCTGGGCTAACCGAACTACAAAATTGGTCTGATTTAGTAACGGCATTACAGCCAATAACCGAAGGCGTAGTAGCACCGCAAACAGCTGTTGTTCCTTTATTATTTGGCGACGAGCTAGGCGCAGTAACTGGGCGTTTATGTAAAAGCGCAGTCACTATTGCAGATAGCCCAATGCGCGTACTTACGGGTGCAATGTCACTAATGCCGCATCCAGAAGATGCCGCAGGCAAACCGCTAACCAACTCAACCACAGCCGCACTCGACGCACTGCGCTTTAGTTGCACACAGTTTTACCCAGACTTCGACGGCACATATTTTGGCGACGTAAACATGCTAGATGCCGAAGGCGGCGACTTTCAGCAAATCGAAACAGGCCGCATTGTCGACAAGGCCGCACGCGACGTGCGCATTATTGCCATTCAAAACATTAAAAACCGCCGCCTAAACAACAGTGCCAGTGGCATTGAATTTGGCAAGCGCATTATGGGCAAACCGCTACGCGAAATGGCGCGCTCAATTAACATTGGTGCCGACAAGTTCCCGGGCCTAATCGACACGCCAAAAGACGACAGCATCAGCCTAACGTTTATGAACGCAACCACATTGCAAGTCGTTCTCAAAGTTAAGCCAATCGATTCACCCAACACCATCATAGTTGGCATCATGTTAGATAACGCAGAGTAGGAGCGAACATGCAAAAAGTACTAGGCGGTAAAGACTTCGATATTTTCATTGGTAACTCAATGGTGCACGTAATCGAAGCAACCGTAAAAATCACTGACGGCCGCACAGTTAAAAAAGTGCGTGGCGTACCAAAAGGCTTTATCGACGGCGACGTAGAAGGCGAAGTAACCCTAAAGCTCGACCACGAAAACTGGCTAATTGTGCAAGCGCAAGCGGCAAAGGCAGGTAGCTGGAAAGGCATTGAGCCGTTCGACGTAGCATTTAACGCCGAAGTAGCAGCAGGCAAAAAGAACATTGAAGCGTTTGGCTGCCTACCGCAACTAGACGAAATTTTAAACATTAAAGCCGACGGCGGCGAAGAAGACACAACATCAATTAAGTGTCCGATCACCAGTCCCGACTTTGTAAAAATCAACGGCGTGCCGTACCTAACATCTGACGAAGTGAGAGACTTGTAATGACCAAAGCCATTCGCAAACTAACTGCCGCAACATTGCTTAGCACTTTAAAGGCCTGC
>NZ_AUTP01000329.1:0-1143 GCF_000498075.1 Pseudoalteromonas sp. TAB23 | reverse complement strand
CCGCGTGTTCGAGGGAGAATTAAACCTAAACATTATAGGTATTCGCCACAACAACACGCGCGCCAATACCTTTAACGATGTTATTTGCGTGCTGTATCAGCAAAGTGGCGAATGGCAATTAAAGCAGTACAAAGCTACAACAGACGCAGGAACGTACTGGCGAACCAACCCAATGAATGTAAGTGGCACCGCAGTGCTAATTGCAGGGCAGCATAAAAGCCTATGGAAGTTGGGTTATCACCAGGGCAAATACCGCGCCCTAGTGCAGCACAAACCTGTTGTTGTTCTACGCGACAACGACAAAAACACCGAGTTAGACACGGAAGTCACACCACAAGCCGAGCTACAGCAGGGTTACTTTGGTATTAACTGCCACCGAGCAAACAGCAAAACCACATCAACCCAAGTTGATAAATGGTCTGCAGGTTGCCAAGTGCTAGCTAACCCAAATGACTTTGACGAGTTCATTAATTTGTGTGACCAATCAGCAGCCAAGTACGGCCCGTATTTTACATACACATTACTAAATCAATCCGACATTAAAGCGAGTAAATAATCATGGCGTTCGAGAAAAAAATCACATTAGAAACACCGGTAGGCGAAATTACATTTAACGTAAACGCAGCAGACTACAACAAATACATAAACTCTACGCAGCCAAACAACAAAGTGCAGCCGGCAACTAACTTTGTATTAAACACCGTAGTGCAAGAAGACGCTAAAAAATTAAAAGAGCTAGTGCAACAGCCAGGCGCCGCATTATTTTTAGTGGGTGCCATTGTTGAAGAGTACCAACCGGAGTTTAATTTCACCGTAAAAAAATCGAAGACCGAGCCAAGCAAATAGGCAAGTCTCGGTTAGATCAGCTACAGGCATACCACGCCAAGTATTTTGGCGCGGTTACCGCCACCCAAGAGAGCCTAGCGCAAGCGCTATACCTCGAAACGCAGCAGCAAGAAAACTTTGTAGTTGCTGTAAATAACGGCATATGCCAAGCACTAAGCGAGTAATGTATGGCCACGCTCAGCAAGTTAGACAAGCTTAATTATTCAATCGGCATCATCGACAAGGTGACGGGTCCGGTTAATAAAGTCATGGCTAAAATTAATCAGCTGAGCCAGCAAACAGCCGCCGCGCAAGATC
>NZ_AUTP01000328.1:0-4681 GCF_000498075.1 Pseudoalteromonas sp. TAB23 | reverse complement strand
CTTTTAAGTGTTAGCTGGCTTGTTTGCAAATTATAGTTATTTGCAAGCGCACCAGTAACAAGCTCATTTAGTTGATCAGAATTAAGCTTTTTCCACCAGTTTGTTTCATCAGCAACGCTAACGTTACTAGCAATATTAGCTTTGGCAACAAATTCGTTAACGGCTTTTTGCTCACTCATGGTGTCTATTTTACTCGCACACCCGGCTAAAAACGCAGCGACTAATACCGCACTGACAGTTAGACTTGTTTTAAGTCTTTTTTGCATTAATTTAGTCATGAGTATTCTCCTGCGCTTTCTCTTTTTTGTTAGTCACTAACATATAAAATACCGGCGTAAACAATAGGCCAAACACGGTTACACCTATCATGCCTGAGAATACTGCGTTACCCATTGCGTGTCGCATTTCGGCGCCCGCACCGGTGGCAAGTACTAACGGTACAACACCTGCTGTAAATGCAATTGACGTCATTAATATTGGGCGCAAGCGCATACGACATGCCTCAAGTATTGCCTCTAAGTGCGATAAGCCTGAGTCGTGTCTGTCTTTTGCAAACTCAACCATCAATATTGCATTTTTAGAAGCCAACGCGACCAGTACTATTAACGCTATTTGGGTGAATATGTTGTTGTCAGAGCCGACAAACCACACACCTAACAAGGCTGAGAAAATAGTCATTGGTACAATTAATATAATTGCCAGTGGTAAACGTAAGCTCTCGTACTGCGCTGCAAGTACCATAAATACAAGTAATACAACTAACGGGAATACATAAACCATGGTGTTACCGGCAAGTACTTGTTGGTACGTTACTTCAGTCCACTCATATTCAATACCTGTTGGTAGTGTGTCTGCGAGTACTTTTTCAATAGCAACTTGTGCTTGATCAGAACTATAACCTGGCGCTGGGCTACCATTTAGTTCTGCACTTGGGTATCCGTTGTAATGCATAACACGGTCAGGACCAATTGTTGGTGTTACTGTTAATACAGAGCCTAATGGCACCATATTACCTGAGCGATTACGTACTTTTAAATTAAGTATTTGATCAGGGTCTAAGCGGTAGTCAGCATCAGCCTGTGCATTTACTTGGTACGTACGACCAAACATATTAAAGTCATTTACGTACACAGAGCCTAAGTAAATTTGCAGTGCATTAAATACTTCATCAAGTGGAATACCTTGAATAAGCGCTTGTTCGCGGTCAATATCAATATCCATTTGTGGAACTTGGATACGGAAACTTGAGTACAGACCCATTAATGCAGGGTCTTGTTGCGCTTTACCAATAACGGCTTGCAGGCTATTAAATAGTGCTTCAAACCCTTTATTAGCTCTGTCTTCTATTTGCAGTTTAAAACCACCTGTAGTGCCCAAACCTTGAATTGGCGGCGGTGGAAATACCGCTACAAATGCCTCATCAATGGCGGCAAAACGTTTATTCAACTGCGCCGCTATCGCCATCGCTGATTGGCTTGGATCGGTACGTTTGTCAAAGCTTTCAAGTGGTGTAATTACAATGCCGCTGTTAGGGCTATTTGTTAAACCGTTCACTGATAAGCCAGGATAAGCAACAGTATGTGCAACGCCTGGTACTTCTAATGCAATTTGCTGCATTTGAGCAAGTACATCTTCAGTACGATCAAGGCTTGATGCGTCAGGCAACTGCGCAATAGCCACTAAATACTGTTTATCTTGCTGTGGAATAAAGCCACCAGGTACGGTATCAAATAACTTAATTGTGCCGCCAACAAGTGCAATATAAGCCACCATTACAACAACGGTCATACGGATTAGTTTTTGTACCAGTTTTTCGTACCCTTTAGCACCACGATTAAAAACGCGGTTAAATGGTTCAAATAACCAACGACCAAACAATTTATTAAGTAAACGCGTGAACGCATCTGTTTTTGCATCATGTGATTTTAATAACAGTGCAGCAAGCGCAGGCGATAACGTTAATGAGTTAAACGCTGAGATAATCGTCGAAATTGTAATTGTAAGTGCAAATTGCTTATAAAACTGACCTGATAAACCGGTAATAAACGCAGTAGGAATAAATACAGCACTTAGTACTAGCGCAATGGCAATAATAGGGCCTGTTACTTCGCTCATTGCAACGCGGGTTGCTTCAAGTGGCGATAAGCCTTTTTCAATATTACGCTCTACGTTTTCAACAACTACAATCGCATCATCTACAACAATACCTATGGCCAATACTAAGCCAAACAACGACAAGGTATTAATTGAGACACCTAACCACTGCATTACTGCAAACGTACCAATGAGCGAAATAGGCACAGCAATTAATGGAATAATTGATGCACGCCACGTTTGTAAAAATACAATAACAACAATAACTACCAGCACAATTGCTTCAAGCAACGTTGCAATTACCGCGTCAATTGAGCCGCGAACAAATACCGTAGGGTCGTACACAATGTCGTATTCAACACCAGTAGGAAAATCTTTAGATAAGCGCGCCATTGTTTCACGTACTTGATCGGAAAGCTCAATAGCGTTTGAACCTGGGCGTTGGAATATTGGCATTGCAAGAGCTGGTTGGTTATCAAGCTCTGCACGCAGTGCGTAAGTGTCTTGACCTAAATCAACACGGGCTATATCAGATAAACGCGTTAACTGACCTTCGTCGCCTACTTTAATAATAACTTGTTCAAATTCTTCAATACTGTTTAAACGACCTTTAACGTTTAACAATATTTGAAATTGACTGTCGTTTGAAATTGGTTGCGCACCTAAGCTACCTGCAGCAACTTGCTGGTTTTGCGAGCGAAGTGCTGTCACTACATCTGTTGCTGTTAATTCGCGTGCAGCAAGTGCATCTGGGTTTAGCCATACTCGCATTGAGTATTTGCCAGCACCAAACATGCGGATATCACCTACGCCTGGTAAACGCGCAATTTCATCTTTAATGTTTAAATCGGCATAGTTAGATAAGTAAGCTGTGTCGTGCGTTTTTTCAGGTGAGTATAAATGCACTACCATGGTTAAATCTGGTGATGACTTTTCAGCCACAACACCTAAACGTTGTACTTCTTCTGGCAAACGCGGAAGCGCACTGTTTACACGGTTTTGCACTTGTACTTGAGCACGGTCTAAATCGGTACCTAAAGCAAAGGTTACCGTTAGTGTCATGCGGCCATCACTGGTACCTTGCGAAAACATATATAGCATGTTTTCAGTACCGTTAATTTCTTGCTCCAGCGGTGTTGCCACTGTTTGCGCAATAACGGTAGGGTTAGCACCTGGGTAGTTGGCGGTAACAACAACTGTTGGAGGAACTACTTCTGGGTATTCACTTACTGGTAATTGGAATAGTGATATACCACCAGCAATTAAAATAACCAATGACAGCATGGCCGCAAATATTGGACGCTGTATAAAGAAATGCGAGAATTTCATCAATAAACCTTATTGCTTAGCCACAAGTTGTGCGTTGTCATTTAACAATGTAAATGCCACACCACTTGTATCAATTGTTACTGTTTGCGGAGAGATTGGCATACCAGGGCCTACGCGAGCTGGGCCATTTACAGCAATAACATCACCTTCATTAAGGCCCGATGTAACCGCACGTAATGCACCGTAACGCTCACCAGTAGTAATAAGTTTGTATTCAAGTACGTTGTTTTCGCCAACCGTTAATACAAAACGATTTTTTAAGTCGGTACCAATTGCACGTTCTGGGATAATAATCGCGTCGCTAATAGAGTTGGCTGCAAGCTTAATACGTGCAAACGAGCCTGCGCGTAATTGGTTGCTGTCTTCATTAAATACCGCACGTACGCGTAATGTACCTGTTGATGAATTAATTTGGTTATCAATAAAGTTAATGTAGCCTTTGTATGCAAAATCGCTTTGACCCACTTTTTGCATTACAACAGTTTGATGGCTCGCAGCAGTAACATCATTAAAAGAGCTATTCCATGTGCGTTCATCAACATCAAAATAAGCATACATAGCTTGGTTTGAAACAATTGACGTTAATACGCTTTGACCCGCAAGTATGTTATTACCTTTGGTAATATTTGCGCGAGAAATAATGCCATCAATTGGTGATACTACTGACGTAAACTCTAAATCAAGCTCTGCTGAAGTAAGTTGTGCTTGAAGTGCAGAAAGCTGTGCTTCGCGTTGGCGTAGTGTTGAAGTACGCGCTTGTGCTTGCTCAGTTGAGATTGCCTTACGGTCTAATAAGCGTACCGCACGTTTGTCTTCACTTTTAGCTTGTTCAAGTGCGGCTTCTGCGCTGTTAATTTGCGCTTTTAAACTAGCAACCACAGCAGCAAATGGACGAGCATCTAATTGAAATAAAACATCGCCTTCTTTAACCACATCGCCTTCTTTAAATTCAATGCTATCGATGATTCCCGATACACGCGGCATTAAAGCAACTTCTTGTGGAGACTCTAAACGAGTTGTATATGTGTGCCAGCTTTGTACCGGCTTAACAAGCACCTGTGCTACATCAATTGGTTGAAGTTGCTGTGCAGGTGCTGATTGAGCTGTGCTCTCATCAGCACAACCCGCAAGTGTTAAAGATGCCGCAGTAAGTGCAGCAGCAATTAGATGTTTGTTCATGAAGACGCTCCATTGTTGATTAGCCTCGCATAATACGGATTAAACCCGTGTGTAAAAACCATAGATTTTTAAATTCATT
>NZ_AUTP01000327.1:0-10908 GCF_000498075.1 Pseudoalteromonas sp. TAB23 | reverse complement strand
CCTGCCGTTGTACGCGTTGCAGCATCACCACTTGGTGTTGCATTAACAAGTGCGGCACTTTCACTAAAGTCTGATGCAACAAAAGTGAATGAACTGCCATCGCCTGCGTACACATCAACTGAATCTACAAACCCAGAACCAGACACTTCAGCTGTGCCTTCGGCGTTAATCATGCCGTCAAATACATAGCTTTGGTCAAGTGAGCCAATTGCTTCAGCTACATCTTCAAGTTCGCTGGTTACCGAGTCACGTAATGTAGATAAACCAATTACAAGTGCTGCTACCATTGAAGTAGAAAGAATGATTAGCTCTGACGTTAGTACAAAACCTTTTTGCTTTTTGCTATTTAAGTTATGTTTAATAGTTTTCATAATCGTAGCCTTTAAATTAGAAGAGCTTATGCTCACTTTACATATTGCGAGGACCATGCCATCTATAAATAACCATTAAATACAGTTGGTTATGTTTTTAATGGTTGTTGTTTATTAGATGTTTTCATTTTTGATTTGCAAAATGCAAATCAATATTAAAAATATTTTAGGTAAATAATGCTAGGTTTACGTTATTGAAAGTATTATTAAAACTGATGGATAGTGTAAGGGGTAAATATTAAAAGCAGTCTTGTGAGGTTACGTATAAAACGTAGGATTAGCGTAAGCTTTACTTGTATTGTTGATAAATAATAAAGTGGTTTTGGCTCCTTAATAATGCCAAATTTTAGGTATAAAAAAAGGCCCGAAGGCCTTAAGAATAACAATTACCTAAAACAGAGAGTTTACCGCGCCTAGCAAGTGCTTTTTTATGCGTGGGTTCTGCACGTAAAACTTGCTCATAATAGCCACAGGCCAATAAATTATTGGTATTAGCTTCTTCAATTAGCCCTTTATGGTAAAAATAGGCGGTGCTATTTAAACCAAACTTAACCGAAAGCTCTAAGTAGTTTGAAGCTATAACGTAACTGCCCTGGGCATAATGTATAGAGGCCATTTGCAAGTATGGTGAAGCATGTGTACCAAAAACATCGACGCCGTATTGAGCAATGCTTTTTGCTTTAGCTAAATTACCTTGCTCTATTGCTAACGTAACCCCTAAAGTAATTGCGTTTAACGGCGGGTTAGCTTTATTAAGCAGAGTGTTTATAACCTGTTGAGACTGATTAGCACGGCCACTTTTATAAAGTACATATGCCGATATTGAAAGTATTGCCGTGTTATCGGGGTGTTCAAGCATTAACTGATTCACCTCATGCACTAGGTTCAAACAGTTACTTGCATTAATACCTTCGCACTTTAATGGTTGGGCGTTTAATTGGTATTTTTTAACTATGTCACCCAACGCGTTGTAAGGATTTACTGTTGGCTTGTAATCAATATGAGCGCAACCCGATAAAGTAAGAAGTAAAATAATATAAAATATTTTCATAGCCCTTGCTCCTGTATATAGCTAAGTACCTGGGTGTCTATATTTGCCTGCTCCCACGAACGTAATGTATTAATTGGCTCACGCACCAGGTTTGGAGTTACAACAATTATAAGCTCGCGGTTGTTTTCACTTTTGCTGGTTGTTTCGCTTAACTTTCCTAGCATGCTATTGCCGTTGCCATCAGGTACAAAGTCGTGGCTTGCATTGTTATCAGTGCTAATTAAGCCACCAATAATAAGAGGTTGTCCGTCTTTTAAACGCGTTGATGTTTGCATGCTGCGTGTATTAAATGCACTGCTGTTTAAACTGCTGCCTGTACTTTGTGCAATTTCGGCGGTTAACGTGGTATCGGGTAATGAAATTACTGGGTTTAGATCAAGTGTTATTCTGTCTTTGTCGTCAACCATGGCGCGTACATTTAATTCAACTCCAAATGATTTAAATTCTGTACCGCTAAACACCGACCCACTACTACCTTGCTGCCCGCTTGTAATTCCAGATGGGCTATAACTTGTAGGTACAGGTACTTCACCACCGACTTTAAACACGGCACTTTCACCGGCTAAAACCGTGATTGTAGGGCGAGAAAGCGTTCGAGAAATACCTTCTTGTTCAAGTAATGAAAACAACATATCAATGGCAAACTGTGAGGTTGAAAGCTGTAAGTTATTAGTTAATTGACCACCAATTAATTGCAGCGCATTT
Organism: Pseudoalteromonas sp. TAB23; assembly: GCF_000498075.1. NCBI lineage: Bacteria > Pseudomonadati > Pseudomonadota > Gammaproteobacteria > Alteromonadales > Pseudoalteromonadaceae > Pseudoalteromonas > Pseudoalteromonas sp. TAB23. Next base: position 8,781 of record NZ_AUTP01000327.1, on the reverse strand, counting down.
TCTATTGTTGCAGAGCCAGATTCGCGATTAGTCATACCGTCACGACCAAACAAGCCCGCTTCTTTTTCATATCCATTAGAGAGCACGCTAATATCTGGGCGCCATTGCTTTAACCTACGTTGATTTACTTCGTATAGCTGCACCGATACACGCACTTGCGGTAAATCTTCAACTTCAATGCTCGACAAAACTTTACCGCCAGCCACTGAAAGCAACGTTGCTCTTGCAATGTTTGAACTTACATTACTTAAATTTAATCCTGAGGTAGCATCATTTATTAAACCGCCCGACTCGTTGGCAAGTACTTCAATACCTGAACTTTTATCCTGCGTTGCGCCGCCCATTAAATTATTAGGATCAAGAGGAGATCCCTGAGTTTGTAATGCTTGCTCTGGTTCGAATAATTTATTAATTGTATTTAATAAGCGCACTAGCTCTATCTGGTTTTTTACAGAGCCAGAAAGTAAAAACACATCGTTGTCGTCATTTGATAACTCATCAACCGAGATGCGTTTAATGGTCACTTTATCTGCGCCCATTGATTTAATCACTTCGCTAATACGTTCTTCTTTTGGCTTAGGTGCTTGAGTTACTTTTATTAAATTAATAATAGCGACTTTGCTCGAATTTTGAGAGCTACCGCCGTTTGCGTTACCCAATCCTTGCAAGCGTTGAGCAAGTGAATTAAACATACCTTGGTTAGGATTTGAGGTAATAACGGGTTGTGATGCTTGTGAGCTACTGGCATAAAGGTAGTTTTTTGCAGCTTCATAAGCGGCATGACGATAATTTATAGTAGGTACTTCACCACGTAATACAACAGCATGGCGATCAGGTGCTATGGTTAACTGCACGTCAGGGTGAATATCGTTTAAGGCATTTTCTAGTACGCTATAGTCTTCGGTTACGCCAAGTAAAAATGTTTCCGAGCTTTTATCGTCGTACCACACCATCATAGATGTACGGCCTAACTTTTTAGCTAAAATTAGTAGCTCGCGACCATTAACCACGTTCACATCAAGCGTTGTTTCGTGGCCTAGTGCTATACGCGAAATATCACGGGTAAACACAAAGCGAGTATGCGTCCATTTAACCAAGTGCGATACTTTTTGTACCCGCTCACCATTTGCATTTTCTATATAATCTAAATGACTTTCACTGCCCATAGCGGTAAAAGATATTAGTAATAGTATAAAAATAAATTTTAACATAAGCCTTTCCCTCAATTTGCTTACTATATAGATAGCAAGTATGAGGCCAATGGTTTTTGTTTTTATAATCAATGGATTAAGATGTATGAACGTGTTTTTTATTATTTTGATTCGCAAATTGCAAATCAATGATTCATGAAGAGATTAACAAAGAAATAAGAGCAGAAGTGTATGGCGCAAAGCGAGTAAAATAAGCTCTGCGCTAGTTTTAATTAATGCAAAGCGGCTGTAAACGGAATGCTTTCACAAATTTTAGCTTCAGCTATAAGCAGCTCTTCTAGACGAACATCAACTTCTTCTTTTTCAAAGTATTCGTAAGCTAGTTCTACAAATAGGTTTTTATGTTTTTCTTCTGACTTGGCAATCGCAACATAAAAGTCTTTTTCTTTACCCTCAGGAAGCGCTTGTGCAACTAAAGAAAAACGTTCGTGGCCACGTGCTTCAATTACACCGCCAACCAGTAATCGGTCCATTAAAAAACCATCACGACCGTGTCTAAATAGTGCACGTATTTGTTTTATGTACGGATCTTTTTTGTCGTCACCTAGGTTTACATCGCGCTCTAAAAGCAATTTAAGTACTTGTTTAAAATGTATTAATTCTTCTAGCGCTAAGTCGGTCATAGCTTTTACTAATTTACGTTTGTCTGGGTAATGCGAAAGCATAGACATAGCCATACCCGATGCTTTTTTTTCTGCAGCGGCGTGATCTTGTAAAAAAGTATTAAAGTCAGCAAGGACAACTTCGGTCCATTCAAATGGGGTGTGGTATTTTAATTCAAACATGTTCTGTACAACTTAAATAATAATGTGGGGATTTTAACGTATTTGATTTAAAAAATCTTGTAAGGCAGTAATTTATCTATGCGCCCTTTAGCCGTAGATTCAACTTTTAACGGGTGTTTAATATCGTTCCACGCGGTAACTTTGCCGCCCATATTCATTTTTTCAAAATCAGTTTTATCACTTTTTAACGCTAAAAAATCGCATAGCTTTTTGTAGCTATCAGGTTTTGCTATATCAATGGATAAAAAATCGTTGTCACGGTTCTTAAAGTACGTTTGAGCATCATTAAAATGTTTTTTATAACAGTCTGCTAAGTAACTATCGTCGCTAATATTATTAAGCGAAAGCTCACTAAACGTATTTAAATAACAACGTTTTATATGAATATTAAAGCCCCCGTCTGCACGGGTTAAATTAGTGTGCATACGCGTTAAAAGCTGTTTTATTGATACAAGCCATGCACCAAGTTCGCGCTCTAAATAAATAAACTTAGAGTCTGGGTAATGAATATCAAGCGCTTTAAAGTCATTAAATATGGGAGTGTCGGCAATCGCGTTAGCATTTTCAAAACAAGCATTAGTATATGCGGTATGCGCTGTTGTAATACCAAGCTCTAAAAATGCGTGGCACACACTAGTAGTGCCGGTACGCGGTAAACCTATTATAAATATTTTGCTCATTAACTTTTCTTTAATTAGCCACGTGTCACTAGCAATACAAAGGCGCTAACAATAATCACTAAAAATGTAGTAATAGTACCAATTTGGCGATATTTCAGGCTTTTTTCTACTATGCCTATATTTTGAAACACACGCCCTATTAATAACGCACCACCTAATATATGACAGTAATGGCTAGCAAGCCCTTGGTATTCTGCCAAAAAAAGTAAAATTAAAGCAATTGGCACGTACTCCATAAAGTTAGCGTGGGCACGCACAGCACGTTGCAGCGTTGCGTTACCATTATCACCAAGTGATATCTGCTCCGCGCGGCGCACTTTTATTACGTTAAAGCTCAAATAAATGTAAAAGAATGCAAGTAATGCAGCATAAGTTGAAATGATCACGGCGTTTTCCTGTTATTTTTATCGCATAAGCATGCGCTTTATTATTGTGGGCGTGATAATAACATATAAATTTGAGCAGCATTATCAGAAGTTTAATAAATGCCTATGCTAAGCTAAGGGTATTAAGTAAGTAGAAAAATACATAAGGATTTTATGTTTGTACCTCGCAAAGTAGCCGACAGTTACCGTGAAATGATTAACAGTATTGGCTTTTACCCTTCTATGCTTTCAGTGGGCTTTTTAGTATTTGCCATTATAACTATGTCGGTTGAATATTTAGCCCCTATTGAGCAGCTAAAATCGTTTATATCGGTTGTACTTGTTGATAGCGCCGAAAACGCGCGTACTATTTTAAGCACCTTAGCAGGGAGTATTATTTCGCTAACTGTTTTTAGTTTTTCTATGGTTATGGTTGTTTTAAATTCGGCCAGTGCGAGTTTATCGCCCCGCGTAGTGCCTGGGCTTATTACGCGTAAATCACACCAAATGGTTTTGGGGTTTTATTTAGGCAGCATAATTTACTCTATTATTATGCTTATAAATATTAATAAGCTTGATGGTGGCAGTACGGCAATTCCTTCAATTGGTGTGTTGTTTGCACTTATTTTTGGCTTGATTTCATTAGGTTTGTTTGTATTTTTTATACATTCAATCTCTCGCGCCATTCAGGTTGATAACGTATTAAATGGCTTGTTTAGCCAAACTAAAAACGAAATTAAAACAATAATACAAAGACAACAAGAGAACCCAGTAGAAGACTTTCCAGACTTTAGCAAATGGCATTCGGTTAGCAGTAAAACAGAAGGGTATTATAAAGGCGTACATACCGATAAGCTGTGTGCCATTTTGGCAGAGCAAGATATAAAGGTGTATATATCTGTAAACCAGGGCTATTTTACAGTTAAAGGCTATCCGTTTTTAAAATGTAATAAAGATATAGCGAACGATGAAGAGCTGATAAATAAAATTCTCGACTGCTTTATTTTTTATATAGAAGAGTACATTAGCGATCATTACCGTTATGGGTTAACGCAAATATCAGAAATTGCAGTTAAGGCAATGAGCCCGGGCATAAACGATCCAGGTACTGCGGTTAAATCAATTGATATGCTGAGTATTTTACTTATTCAACGGCTGTCAATTAACGATATTAACTACTCGTTTAAGCACAGTGATAATGCCCCATTGTTGTACCTTCATGAAACAAGCTTTGATGAGTTATTACACGACAACTTTACACCGCTGCGTAATTACGCCAAAGGCGATGCATACGTAATGACAAACGTGCTTGAGGCATTTAAAAATATTTTGTTTGTTGCCCATAAAGATACCGATGCACGCAACAGTTTATTTAATTATTTAAATGCGATTGTTGATGACATAAATGAACATGTAACTAATGAATACGACAGACGCGAAGTGACTAATATGCTCAACTCAATAGCGCGTATTAGCCAAGAGCAAGGTGAGAAGTTGGTGGCACGTTTTGAGCACCACCAAAAATAAAGTTTAATCTATGTAGTACACAGCGTAGCTTGAGGCTGTTACTTTAATCTCTCCAGCATGGTAGGCATCAGGTACATAGTTACTTGGTGCGCTATCAGCCATCATTACTTTTTCTGTGCGCATATAAGGTTGCGACTGCACATTGAGTGGACTTAGTGACGCGCTGTACAACCCTTTTAAATCAACGCCATAATCTTCACTAAACTCTTTTGCTGCATCCCGTGCGTCTTTAATTGCTAACTTTTGCGCTTTTTTATGCAGCTCGTTGTAGTTGCTTGCTAAAAATTGCGTTTGATTAATTTCGTTAATACCGTTGTTAACTAAGCTTTGTAGTAACTCAGGGTATTTATTTATATCGCTAAGTTTTACAGTTAATGTACGAGAAACCTTAAAGCCTTTAAACTCTTGATTACCGGTAGTGCGGTTGTATTGGCTATCACGGTTTATTGAGATTTGCCCGGCGTTTATATCTTCCTCTTTAACACCAATTTCTTTTACGAGCTTAATTGCTTTAGCGATGGTTAAGTCGGTTTTATTTTTAGCTGCAATTAAGTCTTTATCAACTTCGGTAATACCTACGCTAAGCTGTACGTAATCTGGCATTGTAGTAAGAGTCGCTTCGCCCTTAACATAAATATGAGGAGCATCGGGAGTCGCTGCCGCGAGTGCATCAAAGCTAAGTACGTTTAAAGCCAGTGCACTACCTAAAACAAGAGTCAGTGTTTTCATTAAGTCGATCCTTTAATTATGTAAAAGCAAGTAAACACCGTACGTGGTTAATTAAATATGAACAAGCACAAAAAAACAGGCAATTGCCTGTTTTTTGTTAAGCGTTGTAACTGCGCTACAACACTGTTTACTTTTAATTACGTATAAACCTAATTAAACACTACAACGTTTATAGTTACGGTATTTTGGTAACCAGTAATTTTTGTCGATTGCTGCCCATAACGCATCATCAGTAATCTCAAGAGCAACGCCCTCCTCGATTGCTTTTTTAGCAATGGCAAATGCAATACGTTTACTTAGCGTTTCAATTTCAGTCAAGGCTGGTAATAAACTGCCTTTACCTGTGTTTGCACGCGGCGACGACTCTGCAAGCATTTCGCTAGACACACTTAACATAGCATCTGTAATGCGTGTTGCTTTAGCGGCAATAACCCCTAAACCAATACCAGGAAAAATATAGCTATTGTTACATTGTGGGATTGGGAAAATTTCACCGTTGTGTTCAACCGGATCAAACGGGCTACCTGTTGCAACAAGCGCTTTACCGTCAGTCCACTTAATCACATCAGCAGGATGCGCTTCTACCTGCTTAGATGGATTACTCAATGGGAAAATAATTGGCTGTTCACAACCGGCGTGCATTGCACGAATAGCTTGCTCAGTAAATAAACCAGGTTGGCCTGAAACACCAATTAAAATGTCTGGTTGTGCACAGTTCATAACATCAAGAAGTGATGCGTATTCACCGCTGTAAGTCCAATCACTTAACGAGCCTTGCGGTTGTGCAAGTGCTTGTTGGAAATCGCGTAAGCCTTCCATACCCTCTGAAAGCAGGCCAAAACGGTCAACCATAAATACTTGGCTACGCGCTTGAGCTTCTGTAATACCTTCAAAAACCATTTGGCTAATAATTTGCTCAGCAATACCACAACCAGCAGAGCCTGCACCCACAAAAACTACTTTTTGTTGGCTTAGGGTTGAATTTTTAACGCGACACGCAGCAAGTAAAGAACCGACCGTTACAGCCGCAGTACCTTGAATGTCATCGTTAAAGCTACAAATTTCATTGCGGTAGCGCTTAAGTAACGGCATTGCATTTGGCTGTGCAAAATCTTCAAACTGAAGTAATACATTTGGCCAGCGACGTTTAACCGCTTTAATGAATAAATCTAAAAACTCATCGTATTCGTCTTGAGCAATACGCTTATGGCGTGCACCCATGTACATAGGGTCGTTTAAAAGCTTTTCGTTATTAGTACCCACATCAAGCATTACAGGCAATGTGTATGCTGGGCTTATACCACCACACGCAGTGTAAAGTGACAATTTACCAATTGGGATACCCATGCCACCAATACCCTGATCGCCTAGGCCTAAAATACGCTCGCCATCGGTTACAACAATAACTTTTACTTTACCTTTGGTAGCGTTGCGTAAAATGTCGTCAATTTGGTAGCGATCTTCATACGAAATAAATAAGCCACGTGCGCTGCGATAAATGTCTGAGAATTTTTCACAAGCGTCGCCAACTGTAGGCGTGTAAATGATTGGCATCATTTCTTCAAGATGATCACGCACTAAACGGTAGTAAAGTGTTTCGTTGTTATCTTGAATCGCACGTAAGTAAATATGCTTATTAAGGTTGTCGGTAAAGCTAGAATACTGCTGATAACAACGCTCAACTTGCTCTTCTATTGTTTCAAAGCGAGGAGGAAGTAAACCAGCAAGATTGAAATTTTCGCGTTCTTTTTTACTAAAGGCACTGCCTTTATTTAATAGCGGTGTTTCAATTAGGCCAGGGCCAGAATGATGAATATATAAGTAGTTAGGATCAGTATTAGTTGTCATATTTCCAAGCTTTAACGGAGTCTTAAGTTATGATCTGTCATTATCAGTGTTAAAGGTTTAATTGCAACGACAATTAAGCTAGTCAGACCATTGAGAGAAAATACATGCGGGCTTCACTGCCCACATGCATATTATACATAATTTAAAATTGTATAGTGGCGTTATTATCAGTTAAATCAGATAACGCAACACCTTCACGGCGCGGATCTGCACCACCATATAAGGTATTATTTTTAACTTCAACTGCGTGCAAGCCCGAGTTTAAATCAATAATACGTACATTGTGGCCGCGTTTAGTAAGCGCAGGCGCAATGGCTTCAATGGTTGTGCCTTTTTCAAGGCTGGTGTAATCGTTACGATTTGTTGTACGTGGTAAGTTAATAGCGTCTTGTGCTGATAAATTCCAGTCAATAACACCCACAACAACTTGTGCAACGTAATCTATGATACGACTACCACCAGGTGAGCCTACAATTAAACGTAAGCTGCCATCTTTATTAAATACCATTACCGGTGACATAGAGCTACGCGGGCGTTTACCGGCCTCTACACTGTTTGCTACAAGCTTGCCGTTTTTACGTGGCGATAACGAAAAGTCAGTTAGTTGGTTATTTAAAATAAAGCCATTAACCATAACCGTAGAGCCAAACGCCATTTCAATTGAACTGGTCATTGATACGGCATTACCTTTACTATCGACAATAGATACATGTGAGGTAGAAGGTAACTCGTATGAATCATCCATTGCATAACTTAAGTACCCTACTGGATTACCGGCTACGGCTTTTTGGTCTGTTTCGGTAATTAATTTAGCGCGTGAGGCAATGTAATCTTTGTTTAAAAGCTCTTTTGTAGGTACTTGAGTGAAATCGGGATCGCCCATGTACATATCGCGATCTGCAAATGCAATACGCGAAGCTTGGCTAAAGTAATGAATCGCCTTTTCGCCATTTGGTTTAAGTGCGCTCATATCTTTATGCTCAAGTAGGCCAAGCATTTGTAGTACTGCTACACCGCCACTACTTGGTGGCGCCATAGAACACACGTTATAAGCACGGTATTGTATACATACCGCATCGCGTTCTATACTTTTGTAATGTGCTAAATCTTGCACACTTAATTTACCAGGGGCAATTTTAGAGTGCTGTACAGCATTAACCATTTGTTTAGCGTTTTCGCCTTTGTAAAATGCATCAATGCCCTGCTTTGCAATGTCTTTATATAAATCAGCAAGTGGTTGATTCTTTTTAACGCTACCCGCTTCGATTAATTTACCATTTGGGTAAAAGTATTCGTTAATAATCGGCATGCTCAGCACGCCTGGGTTTAACTGGCGTGCTAATAAGCCATGTAAACGCGGCGAAATTACAAAGCCTTGCTCTGCAAGTTCAATAGCCGGTTTAAAAAGCGCTTCCCACGGCAATGTACCGTATTGTTTATGCGCGCTTGCAAAGGCATGTAAAATACCAGGCACACCAACAGAGCGTCCGCCTACTACAGCTTCAATCCATTTAACGGCTTTACCGTGCTTATCTAAAAACAGCGTTTCGTCTGCATTTGCAGGTGCTGTTTCGCGGCCATCAAAACTAGTCAGCTTATTGTTTGCTTTGTTGTAGTACATCATAAATGTACCACC
>NZ_AUTP01000326.1:0-66136 GCF_000498075.1 Pseudoalteromonas sp. TAB23 | reverse complement strand
CGGCGGCGAGTTTTTAACTGCAATTCGCAATTACCTAGCTACAAATTAAGAATGTTATGACCCAAATAGAATATGACCACGCCCATAAATACATTTTAATTACGCCAGTCGAGCCTCCACACGATGAAGACTTTGAACTGTGGAGCACACTCTTTTTACACTCAGACGATGTAACACTCAATGAGTATTCTGCAGGCGCCGATCGCCATCAAGTTCGCTTTACCTATAATCAGCATACCTTTAATTTAAACTATGAGCATTACAGCCAAAGTATTTGGATTAATGCCGAAGGCCATGAAGCTGAGCACTTATTAGCCGCTTTAGCATTTTATTTAAGTTAGCTTTTAATATCCCGCCCACAGGCGGTTCTAAACCAGGTTGGTTATTAACATAAGTGAATATGAGTAACAATTAATTAGTTTCAAAATCCATACCTTTTACTTACATTATAATAACAATGATGTAAGCTGATATTACGATAGTCATTTGCTACGTAGCAGTAAAGAGGTTTAATGGTGAATAAGAAATGGATAGCACAATGTTGTATTAGCTTAACGGTTTTAAGCTTTTATGTGCCTAATGCATTCGCACAACAATCTTCAACGAAAACTGATAACTGCCTTGTAGAACAGACAGATTTAAGCACAAATAAAAACTTACGCCGAGAAGTTCAAGACAAAACAACCCTCACGCACAGTAATAGTAACGCTAAAATAGCCTCAATAAAGCTCAAGCAACTTAATGTATTTAATACTGAGCTTGAAGAGGAAAATAATGCCCTATTCCGATTTGCTAACCGCGCTCATATTCAAACAGAGCCCGATGTCATTAATAACCTTTTATTATTCTCCCCTGGTGACAAGTACGATGCTAAAAAGCTTGCAGAGTCTGAGCGCCTACTTCGTAAAGAAAGCTACTTATATGATGCACAAATTAGTGCAATCGAAAACTGCGACGGTGACGTTAATGTAGAAGTGGTTACCCGTGATTTATGGACACTTTTACCTGAAGTAAACTTTAGCCGTAGCGGCGGAGAAAATAAATCAAGTATAGGTTTTAGAGAATCAAACCTGCTTGGTTGGGGGAAGCGCCTTTCTTTGTCACGCACGACCGACAGCGATCGTAGCGGTTATTTATTTGTTTACGACGATCCTAATATTTTATCTACTCGCTACCGCGGCCGTTTAGAGTACGCTGATAACAGCGATGGCAAGCGCCATTTACTTGAGCTAACCTATCCATTTTACGCGATAGACACCCCTTTTAGTTACGGTATTTTAAGCTATTCTGAGCAGCGCGAAGAGTCACTATATAAACGCGGCGAAGAGTTTAGCGAATTTGATCAAACTACTGATTTAAACCGTGCATTTATAGGACACTCTAAAGCGCTTAATAATAATTGGACCCAACGCTTAACCTTAGGTTATACCGACGAGCAGCATACCTTTGAAGCTATAGACACTACATTTGCACCACTTGCCGATGACAGAAGTTTAAGTTATCCCTTTATAAGCGGCCATTGGTTTGAAGATAACTACATAAAAGTACGCAATTTTGACAGTATATCTCGCACTGAGGATTTAAACTTAGGTTGGAATATTAAAAGCTTAATTGGCTATTCAGACGAATCATTAAGTAATGACGACAGCCGCGCGGTGTATTCTTTTAACTTTAAAAAAGCCCACTTTACTAACGATAATACCTTATGGCGTTTTAGTGCTGATATTGATGGCTATTGGAATAAAGAACAGAAAAAACTCGAAAACTTTATGGCCACTAGCCAAGTACAATATTATTTAAATACCAGTGAAGACCAATCTTGGTATGTTAAAGCCCGGGTGCAATACGCAAAAAACCTTACTGCTGATCAACAGCTTACTTTAGGCGGCGAAACAGGCCTGCGTGGTTACCCTATGGATTATCAACATGGCGACCGCAGCTTTTTAGTTAATCTAGAAAAGCGCTATTACTGGGAGTACGATTTACTACAACTATTTAAAGTGGGTGGCGCAGCTTTTGTAGATGTGGGCAGAGCATGGTTTAACGATAAAGATAATGGCGAAAACGCACATGTATTAAAAAATATAGGCGTGGGTCTTCGTTTAGCACCAAGTCGTGCAAACTCAGGAACTATGATCCACATTGATATTGCAGCCCCAGTTGATAGCTACGATGACGTAGACTCAGTACAGTGGTTAGTGAGCGTTAAAAACACTTTTTAAATAATACAAACGCGTTAAACTAATACCAATTGAATAAATTAAATTGGTATAAAAGTTCAAGGTCTAATGTGGAAATAATAGAAGTTTTAGAATTGTTTGCATCACAATATAAGTTAATTGTAACTATAATCGCTATTTTGGTTTTCCCTCTGCTATTAAAAATAACCAAAAAATTACTCGAAAAAGCAATTAAGGGGAAAGTTGATTTACACCGAAAATATCGTGCAGAGCTCTTACTAAAAATTATACTCGCCTTTGTCGTGCTGTGTTTAGTTTTAGTATTTTGGGGTATAGAGCTGCGTGGCTTATTGGTTTTAGGCTCCTCTTTATTTGCCATGTTAGGGGTAGCACTTTTTGCCGCTTGGTCATTATTGAGTAACCTCACCGCATTTTTACTAATGTTTATTCAAAACGATTGCCGTGTTGGCTATTGGGTACGAATTATTGATGGTGCGAATCATATTGAAGGCCGCATTGTTGAAATGGGCTTAATGAATGTAGTACTTGAGCATATTGATGGGCACCGTGTAATTTACCCTAATAATTTATTTGTGACACGCCCTGTCATGGTTTTAAATAAAGAACCAAAGCCAACAAAAGCTCCCGTTATAAAACGTATTATTGGCCCTAAAAAACATAGTTAAAAAAGTAATAGTCACAAAAAAGCCGCAGAAGATAATTACCTTCTGCGGCTTTTTTAATGCTTTAACTAACCAAAATTAAGGTTAACTATTAGTTATTTAGCTCAGCTGTTTTAAGCTCGTCATCTAAATCATTTATCTCATCAATAAAGTTCTCTAGTTGCTGCTCTACTAAACTATTGTCATTTGCAAAGTAAGCAAGGTGGAATACCGCATCACCTTCATTTACTAATGGCATAGTTTGCTGACCAATAACAATACCGCCTTTAGGCGCTAAAAGCTCAAGCTCAGAGTCACCTAGTGGGCTACTAATATAAGCAAGTACTTGCCCTTTAGTTACATGCTCACCCAGTGATACTTGTGCACGCACAATACCATCAACTTCGGCACGTATCCAACTAGTTGAACCTGCAATAATAGGATCTGGTAACTTTTTAGGACGCTTGCCACGGATCATTTTTAAATGACGCATAACATAATCAACACCCTGCACACCTGCCGCAATTGCGATTGGATCAAAACGCAGTGCTTCACCAGCTTCATAGGTTATAACCGGTATACCTAGGTTTGCTGCTTCACTTCGTAATGAGCCATTACGCAATGATGCATCTATAACTGCTGGCGTGCCGAATGCTTTAGCCATTTCAGCGGTTGCTTCATCAGCTAAGTTAGCGCGAATTTGCGGTAAGTTAGTTCGATGAATAGCGCCAGTATGTAAATCAATAATGTGGGTACAATGTATTGCCACTTGATTAAAAAACATATAAGCCATACGCCCAGCAAGTGAGCCACGCTCAGAACCTGGGAAACTACGGTTCATATCGCGTCGGTCTGGTAAATAACGCGATTTATGAATAAAGCCAAACACATTCACAATAGGCACAGCGATTATTGTGCCGCGCAGTTGGCTTGGGTCTATTTTAGCAATTAACTGACGCACAACTTCTACGCCATTTAGCTCATCACCATGAATAGCCGCACACACCATAAGCACAGGACCTTCCATTACACCGTTAACCACTTCAATAGGAATATTAAGTGGTGAATGGGTATAAAGCTTAGCTGCCTCTAAGGCAAGTGTTTTACGCTCGCCTACGCCTACACTTTCACCTAATAAGGTAAAAGGACGGTTAATTTTAACCTTTGCCACGTGTTGCTGTTCCTTTACTTGAGGCATTTTTTTCGATGAAATCAATCACCATGCCTGCAATGTCTTTACCTGTTGCTATTTCAATGCCCTCTAAACCTGGTGATGAGTTTACTTCCATCACAAGTGGTCCACGAGATGAGCGAAGTAAATCAACTCCCGCTACGTTCAAGCCCATTGATTTAGCCGCCGCTACTGCCGTTTTACGCTCCTCTGGAGTAATACGAACTAATGTAGCACTACCACCACGGTGAAGGTTAGAGCGGAACTCACCTTCTTGTGCTTGGCGCTTCATAGCTGCTATTACTTTATCGCCTAATACGAAACAACGTATATCGGCACCACCCGCTTCTTTAATGTATTCCTGAACCATAATATTAGCTTTTAAGCCCATAAATGCTTCAATAACACTTTCAGCCGCTTTGCGTGTTTCAGCAAGTACAACACCAATGCCTTGTGTGCCTTCAAGTAATTTAATTACAACAGGTGCACCGCCTACCATTTCTAGTAAGTCTTTTACATCATCTGGTTTGCTAGCAAAACCTGTTACTGGCATACCAACGCCTTTGCGCGAAAGTAACTGAAGTGAGCGTAATTTATCGCGCGAACGAGAAATAGCGACTGATTCGTTTACAGGGTAAACACCCATCATTTCAAACTGACGAAGTACCGAACAGCCATAAAATGTAACCGATGCACCAATACGCGGGACGATTGCGTCAAATTCTTTTAAGTTTTCACCGCGATAGTGAATTTCTGGTTGCTCAGAGTTGATATTCATATAACAGCGCAATGCATCAATCACTTTAACTTCGTGACCGCGTGCCTCTGCCGCCTCAATTAAGCGACGTGTTGAATATAATTTTCTGTTGCGAGATAAAATACCGATTTTCATAGTTAAACCTTACGACCTAATAGTTGAGATAAAGCCGGGTCAACGACTATACGATTTTCCATGGCTGTACGCCCTAATAACATTCTAAACTTCATTGTTGCACGGCTTGTTAAAGTAAGCTCGATAGGCCAGCTGTGCTCGTCTGCATGCAATGTAGTCTCTATAAAGTAACGTAACTCTTTTTGCCCACTTGAGCTGGTTACGTACTTCATTTTTTTAACTTTTGCATTGCAAGTGACTTGCGTTTGCTCATCATCTTGCAGTGGCTGGGCCGTAAATTTAACCCATTTTTCTGAGTCAACTTCGTATTCTTCAATGTTAATTGCATGAATACATGAAGTGCGAGCGCCAGTATCAATTTTTGCTTTTATCTCGTTAATACCAAGCTCAGGTAAACTTAACCACTCACGCCAACCAACTGTGATCTTTGCTGTCATAAATGTGCCCTTAATAAAAAAGTGACTTATACGCTACAGGTAAAAAAACACCAACGAAATAAATTTATCTAGTCGATTAGTAAATTAAATTGATCTTTTTAAACAACTGGTCACACAATGCACGCCTTGCTGAATAGTACTTTATGCCACTTTACTCAGCCCAAAGGCTCTGCATATATTTTGCTATTTAAGCTTAACTTATTAAAAATAAAGGTAAGTTTAAAATAGTTAAGTAGATACACTATAGTTAACGGTATTAAAAATACACTATTATGAGAAATAATTATGATTAATGGTTTACTACATGCACTTGTACTTGATGGACAAGGCGGCGCTCGCCCTATTGAAAGCACTAATGAGCTAAATAGCTGGCAACCAAGCCACGGAAAACTTTGGGTGCACATGGACTATAGCCAAAGCGAGGCTGTTGAGTGGCTCAAGGCACAACCTCATTTAAACGACTACGAATTAGAGTCCTTAATTGCTGATGAAACACGCCCGCGTATTACATCAACTACTAACGGACATATGTTATTTTTACGTGGTGTAAATTTAAATCCAGCACAAAGCCCTGAAGACATGGTTTCAATTCGTTTATTTATTAGCGAAGACATTCTTATTACTACCCGCAAGCGTCGTTTATTATCGGTGCAAGATACGCTCGCCTGTTTAAATGAAAATAAAGGCCCATGCAATATTTCTGAGCTAGTATGCTCTATTACACAAAAACTAACTTCTCGCATGCAAAGCGTTATTGACTCACTAGATGAAACACTCGACGAGTTTGAAGAAGAAATAGATGAACCAAGTAAAAAGTTTGATAACCAAGGTTTATCACAGTTGCGCCGTCAAACAATTGCCTTAAAGCGTTATTTAAAACCGCAAAAAGAAGCCCTTAGCTCAATGGTAAATAATCACTACCCGTGGCTGTTAGATGACGATAAAGCAAAATTAAACGAAACAACTAACTTACTTATTCGTTATTTAGAGGAGCTTGATAGCTCTATTGAACGTGCGCAAATCATTCAACAAACAATCACTAACCAAGTGTCTGAGCAATTAAATCAGCGTATGTATGTAATGTCGGTTGTGGCTGCATTGTTTTTACCTTTAGGCTTTTTAACCGGCCTGTTCGGCGTAAACGTAGGAGGCATTCCGGGTACCGAGAGTCCTTATGCGTTTAGTGCTTTTGTCATATTTTTAATTGTGCTTACTGGCGGTATTGGTGTGTATTTTAAAAATAAAAAATGGTTGTAATACCAACCCGCAATAATACTTAATCAATTTGAGAGATTAAATCTGACGCTAACTGCGTTAAAAATTTCTGATATACGTCTGCATGGATGCAGGAGGTAGAGCAATGCAGGAGCAATTAGTGATAATAACTAAATAACGAAATTTTTGCTTTGTTATCGACACTATTTTCTTACCTAAAAATAGATCACTTAATTAAGCGAATTGGTATAAATTAAGTTTTTACAGTTAAAAAAGCCACTCAGCTTTAAACTAAGTAGCTTTCTAAACTACTGAATAACTAAATAATTAGTTAGTTTTACGCGTATAACTAACGTCAGTCATTGTTACTTTAGCTTTTGTAATTCCTAAATCTTTAAAGCACTCTTTAAATGAATCTGAGTTTCCTGACTCGCCACACTCATCTAGTGTATATGGGTCTTGTGATTGTAAATAATTACCAAACTTGAAGTAAGATTCTGAATCATCTTCTACCGGAATACCAAAGGTAGTACCTAGTGCAGTCACATCTACATCACCGTAATTATTAACTACTTTTAGATTGAATGAACCACCACTTCTGATAGTACCTAGTGCATGTTTTTCTTCTTTACCACTGGTGTTACGCAGGCGAACATAAACGTCAAAAATCCCGTTACCTGCTACGCTATCATCAAAACCTGATTCATCAGTATCTGAAACATATACTTTTGAAATCGTACCCGTATCGCTAGCGTGGTGCTGAGAAATAATCGTTTTACCACCATCTGACATTTCAACTTTTACAGTTGCCTCAAAAACCTCATAGGTTTCAGTCATTGCAACACGTGCACTTTCTTTTACTTTATATTCATGACGCCAGCCATTCCCGTTTGGAGTGATATGACGCGCTTCTAGAGGAACAAACTCTAAAGTGTCGCTATTTACTAATGGATGAGGATCGTTACCTTCAAGGTCAAAAATACTACCGTTGGTGATGTTGCTTGCTATACCTGAGCCACTACCAGTGTCGCCACCGCCAGTATCACCACCACCCGTGTCTCCACCGCCAGAAGAAGTTCCCTTAGTTAATGAAAAGTTGTCAAAGCGAACATCATTTGAGCTTTTGTCATGCTTAGCAAATACCTGCAATGAATTAGTACTAGCTGTGGTGAAAGTTTTAGATACTTTTGTCCACGAAGAAACGTTAAATTTCTCACTTTTAAACAAACCATTAAGATCGTTAATGCCGATTTGTCCCTTGCCAAGTACGTACGCACTTAACGTGTACTGAGTATTTCGATCTACATCTACATTCTGGTAAACACGCCCTGGGCTACCTTGAATTTTTAATGATTTAGAGCCTTTATACGAATCTGAAGATAGTGCTGCGGGCTCTGTTTCATTCCAGTTACTCCAACCATCTTCAAAACCAGAATTATCAATCGTGGCAGCATGCGCAAAAGAAGTACTCGCAGCAATTGCAGAACAAATAAGTAACTTTTTATATTTAACCATCATTTTTATTCCTTTAAATCTGTATAAATAACCTAACAGCTAACTTAGTACTAAATACCAAACTTAGCTTGAGCTTGCATCATGTAAACAGACTTTCAATTCAAAAAATTGGTAATATCAAAAATAAATTAAAATAACTCAAATTGGTATTACCAAAACATTACCAAACCGGTAAGGC
This sequence comes from Pseudoalteromonas sp. TAB23, assembly GCF_000498075.1. Lineage (NCBI taxonomy): Bacteria > Pseudomonadati > Pseudomonadota > Gammaproteobacteria > Alteromonadales > Pseudoalteromonadaceae > Pseudoalteromonas > Pseudoalteromonas sp. TAB23. The sequence goes on along the minus strand of NZ_AUTP01000326.1, from coordinate 57,886 downwards.
AAGGCTATATTTTTTGTATCCAATATGTCAACAAGTGAATTGTTACCATGAAATCAGCTAAACGTTCTAAAAATAATAATAAAATAAACATTAATCAATTAATAACAACAAGTTAAAAACAAACCAATTTAAAAAAACGAATGTTGTTATTTGTAAATTTCAGAAAATAGTAGTAATTAAAATAAAATGGTCTATTACCAATTTTTATTTATAGCTTAATGCTTTATGAATAAACCGAATTAAATTTTGATTAAATTGTAACTGAGAAAAACTGGTCATACCAATAAGGCACTAACACAGCTTGATTTGAAAATAGATTTAGTACGAATAATTAATTAAATGGAGCTTTAATCAACACATTTACTAGCATATTAAAGCCCTAAATATTTAGATTTATTAGTCTCTAGCTAGTCCATGTTGACCTTTGGTGGTTGAATTTGTAGCAGTATATTTATTTAATACCAATTCGTTTAATTAAGTGATCTATTTTAAGGCTGGAAAAACGTGTTGATAGCTAGGTAAAAAAATCGCTATTTAGTTGTTCTAAATGAGAATTTTTTAACGCAGGTAGCGACACGTTTAGCCCCGTAAAATGATTAAGTATTATTACGGATTGGTATAACCTCGAAAATAAACATGCCCTAGTTATAGGCATAAAAAAGCGAGTGCTTCTACAGCACTCGCTTTTAAACTAGTTAATCTAAACACTCGTTAATTACATTACTCTTGAAAGTAAGTACCCCAACCATCGTACTCAACTTCGCACTCAACGGCTAGTTGCGCTAGCTTATCAACGTCTTCCATAATAACGTCTACGTCTAGCTCAGCTTCAACTACAATGTCAAAGCTCCAAATTTTGTTACCGTCTTCAAGCTCAAGCTCTGCTGGTTCTTCAACATCGTAACCCAATTTAAAAGCAGCAAGTGCAGCTTGCTCTAACTTAGGAAAGTCTTCACACACAAAGTGGTGCTCTACTTCATAAAGTATTTCAGGGTCTGACCCATCTTCAAGTAGTGAACTTACGATGTCTTCACTTATTTCACGCCAGTTTTCCATTATTTTTCTCTCACTTGAGCATCTAATTCAGTTATTTTAGCAGCCATAATGCTATGCACGCTTTTAGCATGCTCACGCGCGCTAATTTCTTTATCAAGCGGTATAGGCGCTAACATTTCGATGTGAATTGTACCATTATCCCAACGATTTAGCTTAATGGTTTTATGTGTTGTATTCATACATACCGGAATTATGGGTACATCTGCGCTCATTGCGGTGTGAAATGCACCGGTTTTGAATGGTAGCAACCCTCTTCCGTAGCTTCGTGTACCTTCTGGAAACATCCATACAGATAAGCCATTATTTTTAATTTTTTCGGCTGCTTTTGAGATAGTTCCTGCCGCTTTGGAGCGATTCGATCTGTCTATTAATATATTACCCGACAACCAATAAAGCTGACCGAAAAATGGGATCCACTTTAAGCTCTTTTTACCCAAACTTACGCAGTTTTTTGGCACCATTGCTGGCACTGTAAATAAGTCGTAGCTATTTTGATGATTAGCAACATAAACTGCAGGACCTGGATCAACGGCATCTTTATGACGTGTTAAAACTAGCTTAACGCCAACCATTTTAGCCATTGAGCCAAACCAACCCGCTATAATATGTACATTATTAGGGTGAAATGGTCTTACAATCGAAAGTAATAAACCAAAAATACAACTGAATAATATAAACAGCAGCATAATAAAAACGCGTATAACAGCTAGCAAATGGGCTTCTCCAAAAATGAATTATAATTATTATAGCGTTATTTTGTGACACAAACGAGTCAATAGCGCACAAGTGTACGCTGAAATATTTAAGCTCTTTATTTTAAAACAAAAACGGCCTGCAAATGCAGACCGTTTTTATTTATACAAAAAAGTAATTGGCTACTCTTCGCTAATAACGTCTATTGGTTCATCATCTTGAGGGGTTAGCTCAACAACGGCTTCGTCAACACGCTGTAAGCCACGCGGTAGTTTATTACCCCTACGTCCTCGCTCACCATGATAATGCTCTAAATCACTTGGTTTAAGTGTTAGTTTACGCTTACCAGCATGAAGCGTAACACTGCTTCCTAGTGGTACAACAGCAAGCACTTTTACAAACTCTTCACGGGCTTGTACTTTAGCACCCGGTATAGAAATGATTTTATTACCTTTACCCTTACCTAATTTTGGTAAGTCTCGCAGCGGGAATAAAAGCATTCGACCTTCGTTAGAAATAGCCATACAGTAATCGCTAGCAACATCGTTCACTCTAATAGGAGAAAGTAATATTCCACCTTTAGGGACACTTACGAGCGCTTTACCGTTTTTATTTTTACTAACTAAGTCTTTAAAGTCGGTAATAAAGCCGTAACCTGCATCTGACGCCATAAGCAATACTTGCTCGTCTTCACTCATTACCACGTGCTCAAAATTAGCGCCTGGTGTTAAGTTAAAACGACCTGTCATTGGCTCCCCTTGGCTACGCGCCGAAGGTAGACTGTGCGCATCAGTTGCAAACGCCCGCCCTGCTGAATCTAAAAATACCGCAGGTTGATTACTCTTACCACGAGCAGAGGCTCTAAAGCCGTCACCTGAGCGATAATTTAAGCCTTGTACATCTAAGTCATGACCTTTACCAACGCGTGCCCAGCCTTTGTCTGATAGCACAACAGTAACTGACTCTGACGGAATTAAATCTTTTTCGTTAAGTGCTTTCGCTTCTGAGCGCTCAATCACTGGTGAGCGACGATCGTCACCGTACATTTCAGCGGCTTCTTGAATTTCTTTTTTAAGCAGTGTCGACATACGACGTTCCGAGCCCAAAATTTGCGCTAATTTATCACGCTCTTTAGCCAGTTCGTCTTGCTCACCACGAATTTTAAACTCTTCAAGTTTTGCTAAATGACGAAGTTTTAATTCTAGAATTGCTTCTGCCTGCGTATCAGTTAAATCAAAGCGCTCCATTAATACAGGCTTTGGTTTATCTTCGCTGCGAATTATCTCAATCACTTCATCAATATTTAAAAAGGCGGCTAATAAACCCTCTAAAATATGTAGACGCGCTAATACTTTATCTAAACGATACTGCAAACGACGACGCACTGTTTCGCGTCTAAATATTAGCCACTCACTTAAAATACAGCGTAAATCTTTAACTTGCGGGCGGCCATCGAGGCCTAGCATGTTTAAGTTTACGCGGTAATTTTTTTCAAGATCGGTGGTTGCAAATAAATGCGCCATTAATGGCTCAGCTTTAATGCGGTTTGAGCGCGGAATAATTACAATGCGCGTTGGATTTTCGTGATCTGACTCGTCACGTAAATCGGCAATCATTGGTAATTTTTTAGCGTTCATTTGCGCTGCAATTTGCTCAAGTACTTTACCACCAGAACATTGATGCGGCAGCGCTGTAATAACAATATCACCATGCTCTTCGGTATAAACCGCACGCATTTTGATAGACCCACGACCGGTTTTATATATTTTGTGAATATCGGCTTTTGGGGTAATTATTTCAGCATCTGTTGGGTAATCTGGTGCATGTACAAGCTCAAGTAATTCTTCAAGCTCTGTTTTTGGTTTATCAAGTAATAAACAACATGCACTAGCCACTTCACGTACGTTATGTGGCGGAATATCGGTTGCCATACCTACGGCAATACCCGTTATACCGTTTAGTAAAATATGCGGTAAACGAGAAGGCAGTACAACAGGTTCGTCCATCGTGCCATCAAAGTTTGGTGTCCAATCTACGGTGCCTTGGCCAAGCTCTTTTAATAGTACTTCTGAAAACTTAGATAAACGCGCTTCGGTATAACGCATTGCTGCAAACGATTTAGGGTCATCTGCCGCGCCCCAGTTTCCTTGTCCATCCACCAAAGGGTAGCGGTAAGAAAACGGCTGCGCCATTAACACCATCGCTTCGTAACATGCACTGTCGCCGTGTGGATGGTACTTACCAAGCACGTCACCCACTGTACGGGCTGATTTTTTGTACTTAGCGTTAGCCGACAAACCCAGTTCGCTCATCGCATAAATAATACGACGCTGTACTGGCTTTAAACCATCACCTACATGCGGTAAGGCGCGGTCCATGATCACGTACATGGAATAATTTAAATAGGCGTCTTCGGTAAAACGCCCCATTGTTTGTTGCTCAATTCCTTGCATTAGCAAGGTATCTGTATCACTCATTAAAGCTTACCTAGTTTTTCTTATAGCTTACACGGTAGATTACATTGGCGTAATCATCGCTTACTAACAGACTGCCGTCACCTAATTCTGCAAATGCAACAGGGCGTCCAAATGTTGTTTCGTCTTTCATAAAGCCAGTAATAAATGGCGTATATTTAGTTACGCGACCTACTTCAATTGTTGCTAGCCCTACTTTATAACCTGACTTTTTAGAACGGTTCCATGAGCCATGTTCAGCAACAAATAATTGTTGCTTATAGCTTGCTGGAAATTGCTTACCGTTATAAAAATGAATGCCCAGTGGCGCTACATGCGCTGGAAGTGCAAGAGCTGGCGACGTGTAATCGGCAATATTTTTACCTTCCCCAAACTCAGGGTCAATAATTGCGCCGGCATGAACATACGGAAAACCAAAATGCTCACCTTCTTGCGTTGCACGGTTTAACTCATCAGGCGGAATATCATCGCCCATCATGTCGCGACCGTTATCACTAAACCATAAAGCTTGAGTAGCTGGATGAAAATCAAAACCGACGGTGTTTCTAACGCCCTTGGCTATTGTTTTTATTTGTTTTGTTTCTACATTAAGCGCAAAAATACGACCAAAACGTTCATCTTCAGCACAAATATTACACGGTACACCCACCGGAATGATTAGCTCGCCCGTTGGTGCAAAACGTAAAAATTTCCAACCATGATGACGCTCGCTCGGTAATGCGTTATAAACCACATCAAATTTTGGATCTTTTAATTGGGTATCAATATTTTTAAAGCGAATAATACGATGTACTTCGCCTACGTATAAATCGCCATTTTTAATTGCTATGCCAGAGGGCATGTTTAGGCCTTTAGCCACAACAATTTTTTTATCTGCTACGCCATCGCTATTATGATCAATAAGCGCATATACGTTGCCCGCTTTACGAGAGCCAACATACACAATACCTTTTTTGGAAACAGCTATTTGACGTGCATTTTCTACATCATTTGCAAATAAGCTTATTTCAAATCCCGGTGCTACGGTGAGCTTATCGAGTATATTTTTCGCCATTACAGGGGCGGTAGTCAGCCCAAGTAACAGCAAACTTCCTAGTAGTTTTTTCATTCGCCTCTCCTAGTGTTAAGCACAGGTAATTAAACGAGTGCCTTGTTACCATGATCTTCTAACCATTGACGACGATCAGGCGATCGTTTTTTAGCAAGCAGCATATCCATCATTTCCATGGTTTCTACTTCTTCATCAAGCGTAAGCTGCACTAAACGTCGTGTATTTGGATCCATCGTGGTTTCACGCAGTTGTAACGGGTTCATTTCACCCAGACCTTTGAATCGTTGTACGTTTACTTTTCCGCGTTTTTTCTCGGCTTCTATGCGCGCCAAAATAGCGGTTTTTTCTTGCTCATCAAGTGCGTAATAAACTTCTTTACCAATATCGATTCTAAATAATGGCGGCATTGCTACATACACATGCCCTGTTTTTACTAACTCTGGGAAATGGCGAACAAACAGTGCACATAATAGTGTTGCGATGTGTAGTCCATCCGAGTCAGCATCGGCCAATATACAAATTTTATTGTAGCGTAATGCCGACATATCGGTTGATTCTGGATCAATACCCAGCGCCACTGAAATATCGTGTACTTCTTGTGATGCTAGTATTTGGCCTGACTCAACTTCCCAGGTATTCAAAATTTTACCACGTAGCGGCATGATAGCCTGAAATTCACGGTCTCTTGCTTGTTTAGCAGAGCCACCAGCAGAGTCACCTTCCACTAAAAACAATTCGGTACGGTCGTTATCGGCCGCGCTACAATCGGTAAGTTTACCCGGTAAGGCAGGACCTGCAGTAACACGTTTACGCACTACTTTTTTAGCTGCACGCAAGCGAGTTTGTGCATTTGAAATACATAACTCAGCTAATAACTCTGCGGTATCTGTATGTTCATTTAACCATAAACTAAACGAGTCTTTTACAACCCCCGATACAAACGCAGAACACGAGCGTGATGATAGTTTTTCTTTTGTTTGACCGGCAAATTGAGGGTCTTGCATTTTGACCGACAACACGTAACTACAACGATCCCAAATGTCATCAGGAGTTAATTTTACACCACGAGGGAGTAAGTTTCTAAACTCACAAAATTCACGCATTGCTTCAAGCAAGCCTTGGCGTAAACCATTTACATGCGTACCACCTTGCGCGGTAGGAATAAGGTTTACGTAACTTTCAGCTATTGATTCACCACCTTCTGGTAGCCATACAACAGCCCAATCAGCGCCTTCAATTGAACTTTTAAATTCGCCAACAAATGGGTCTTGCGGTAATGTTTCAAAACCTTTAATTGCTTCAACTAAATAGTCTTTTAAGCCTGTTTCGTAAAACCATTCTTGGGTTTCTTTTGTTTGCTTATTAACAAACTTAATACGAAGTCCGGGGCATAAAACGGCTTTGGCTTTTAATAAATGATTAAGCTTGGTAATTGAGTAATTTGGTGAATCAAAGTAGCTAACATCAGCCCAAAAACGAACCGTAGTGCCGGTGTTACGTTTACCCACTGTACCAATTACATTTAAGTCTTCTACTTTATCGCCGCTTTCAAATGCCATTCTAAATTGTTGAGCGTCGCGTCTTACTGTTACTTCTACACGCGTAGATAACGCATTTACTACCGAAATACCTACACCGTGTAAACCACCCGAAAATTGATAGTTTTTATTAGAAAACTTACCACCGGCGTGTAATTTAGTGAAGATCAATTCAACCCCAGGGATACCTTCTTCTGGGTGAATATCAATAGGCATACCACGCCCGTCATCACTTACTTCAAGCGAATTGTCTTCGTGGAGTATTACGTCGATACGAGTAGCATGACCAGCCATAGCTTCATCGACACTGTTATCGATAACCTCTTGGCCTAAATGATTGGGACGTGTTGTATCTGTGTACATCCCTGGGCGTCGTTTTACCGGATCTAATCCATTAAGTACTTCAATGGCTTCGGCGTTATAATTTTGATCACTCATAGTTTTTGTCTTTATATCCGCTAAGGCTCTAATACGTTTTACTAGTTTTATTGTTATATGCGCTAAAGCGTTAATATAGTAACTAACCTCAGTTCAGGCTAACTAGTTTTACGTGATTTTAAGAAAATCTACAATACTTGCAAAGGTGCGTTCAAATTCAACGTAGCTATGATCGCCACCAAATTCTATCAATTGCTTGCATTGCGAATAATATTTTACTGCGTGTTGAAAGTTCAACACTTCATCGCCTGTTTGCTGTAATAAGTACAGTAACTCAGGGTATGCTAATTTATCTACAGCGAGTAATTTAAGTGCCTCAATATGGCTGTTATTTAAATCGTAATGATAATCTTGATACGGATTATAATTAGGTCCAAGTAACGACTGTAATAAATTATAGGGTGCGACCGCGGGATTAATAACCACTGCAGGAATTTGATAACGCTGCGATAAATACGTGGCAAAAAAACCACCTAACGAGCTACCTAATAAAACGGTATTTGGCGTTAGTAATTGTTCAAGCTCAATTATAGCTTGTAGGGGCTCGTGGTTTAAGTTCGGTACACAATAATCAACGTCATAGTTTGCCATAAGCTCACCAAAGCGCACAGCTTTATATGATTTTTGTGAACTATTAAAGCCATGAATATAAATTACGCGTTTAGCCATACTACTTCCGTTTTTACTTCTACTTTATCTTTTTTACTCTTTATATTTAGCGTTCTGTAAGCTGGTCCCGCATTTTTTTGCTCCCACTGTGAAGTGTGCTTTACAAACTGTATTGAGCTGGCCGGGGTCGCATATATGGGCAGCCCTCTAAAACTTTGTTCGTAATCATTGTGCACATGCCCATGAAAAAGCGCAGATACATTATTACTATTAACTAAGATATTTAAAAGCTGTGGGCCATTTTCTAATAAGTGTTTATCAAGGTAGCCGTTTATTGGCAGCGGATTATGATGACAAAATATAACTTTACTATTATTCGAGTTGACTAAAGCGTCCGTTACTTCATCTAAATGCGTGCCAGTAACCCATCCTGCGGGCGTGGGCCCTTTAGAATTAATAAGAAGTAGCTCAATCCCATTAGCAATAATATGTTTAGCCGAATTTATTTGCCCACCACTTATGCGATTAAGCATTGCTAGTTCATCATGATTACCTGGCACCCAAAATACAGGGCAAGTAATGTCACTGGCATTTATAAGTTCACTAAATAATAAGTACGATTCAAAACTATGATCTTGTGTTAAATCGCCACCAAAAATAATGCAGTCTATTGATTGCTTAGCTATGTGTGCCAAGGCTTGTTCAAAATGATCTGCGGTATTTACAGTAAAGTACTCACCGCTTTTGTCTGCAAATAAATGGCTGTCAGTAATATGAGCAATTTTTAAAGATGATTTATCAAATGTATATGTATCATCAAACCAAGCCATTATTTACATCCCAATTTAACGTCGCTTGTCCGTGCTCTACACAGGCCACTAACCAATCGTATAAAAAAGCATTCAGTTGATACTTTTCATCTTTTTGATGCATTTTAGGGTTAGGGTATCCATAAGATGGTTTTATGCGTTGATGGTAATCGTGATGAACAATTTCAGCCACTTTGGCATCGTGATACATGCGTACCGTTAAATACAGTGGCGTAATCCCTTTAACCATTCCTGTTAGCTGCTTAATTGAAATATCCATGGTGTATTTTGCGCTGCCATCAATTTTTGTAGCAAACTCACTGTTGCCAAATTTAACTTCACGAATGCTTCCTATATTGCGCTCGCTCGGTAACAACTTTAATAGTCGCACATAGTTATGCTCACAAAGTGTTAAATACTTTGGGAGGCTCTGAATATATCGCTTTGTTGCTAATTGTGCTGTCAAAGTACCACCATAATATTAGTAAGAGTTTATGCCCATTTGCTTGCCATTTTTTCACGATTAAGCGCAAGCCACTGCATACAAATAACCGTTGCCGCATTATCCATTTCACCGTTATTGAGGCGCATTAGCGCATCATCAACTGATAGAATGTGAGTTTTTATATCTTCCCCTTCAGTTTCAAGACCATATACACCTGATTTCACTTGGCTTAAGTCAGTACGCGCTAAATACAAATGCAAGCGCTCAGTTGTACCACCAGGGCTTGATAGGTATGAAAGCATAAATTCAAGTTCAGTTAATTCAAGCCCAGCTTCTTCATACGCTTCTTTTTTTACAACTGATTCGTAATCCGTACTGCCGTCTGTCATTCCGGCTATACACTCTAGCAGCCAAGGCGAATGCTTGCTTTTAATAGCGCCAATACGTATTTGCTCAATTAAAAGAACAGTATCTGATATTGGATCGTAAGGGAGTACTGCAATTGCATCGCCACGTTCTAATATTTCTCGACTAATTACTTTAGATTTTCCACCCGCAAAAAGAGCATGTTCAAACTGGTATAAATCAACCTGAAAAAAACCTTTATAAAGGTTTTTTATTGGCTTTAAATTCACATCTTTATGTGTAAATTGAACGAGCTTTTTATCAACCACGTACATACCTCCTACTTATCTAAAGCTTTAAAATGCGTTAATATATTCTGTTACACTTGAACATACTGTTTTACTAATTATTTTTTTTGTTATGCAGTAAAACAGGTTAACATGCTTTTAGTACAAAAATTGTCTAAGGACCGAACCCCACATGAAAAAGAACATTCTTGCGGCGCTAGTTAGTTTATCATGCGCATTAGGTGCAACAGCAGTGAAAGCTGAAGATTTACTACAAGTTTTTGAAATAGCGACAGCTAACGATCCTACTGTTTTAAAAGCAAAAGCCCAAGCCGATGCGCAGTCTTACCAAAGCGATTTGGCGATGAGTGCACTATTACCTCAAATTGGTTTAACTATGGGTTATACAAAAAGCGATGCAACGTCGTACCAAAGCGTTGGCGACTTATCTAACCAAGTAAAAGTTGAAAGTGATACAGACCAATTCTCTCGCGGTGTAAGCTTAAGCCAAACATTATTTGATTTAGGTGCCTGGAATACGTTAGATATTGCCGACAAGCAAGCGCTTCAAGCAAGCGGCCTATACGATGCAGCTAAACAAAACTTAATTGTACGCGTTGCTGAAGGTTATTTTAACGTATTAAGTGCAAGCGATAACCTTGAATTTGTTGAAGCTGAAAAACGTGCAATTGAACGTCAACTTGAGCAAACAAAACAACGTTATGCGGTAGGCTTAACAGCAATTACTGACGTACATGAAGCGCAAGCTCAGTTTGATAACTCTGTAGCTCAAGAAATTATTGCAGGTAATGCTGTAGAAACAGCACGTGAGCAACTTCGTGAGATTACAGGTAAATATCACGAAAAATTAGACTTTTTAAATACAGATACTTTCTCAACAACTAAACCAACTAAGCGCTCAAGCGACTTTGTTAAAGTAGCTGAAGATAAAAATATAAACCTACAAGTGTCTAAAGTAACGGTTGATATTGCAAAAGATCAAATTGAATTAGCAAAAGCGGGTCATTATCCAAAGCTAACCCTAAGTGCTAGTTATGGCGATTCTCTTACAGACAATCAAATAAATGGCGCTAACTTTGATGATCAGCCACGCTCAGACTCAAGCTCTGTAGGGCTTAACTTTAGCGTACCTTTATATTCAGGTGGTGCAACAGTTGCTGCAACAAATCAGGCCCGTGCGTTTTACGTAGGTGCGAGCCAAGACTATGAAACAAATTACCGCGCAGTAACTCGCACAGTGATTACATCTTATAACCAAGTTGTATCAGACATTGCTACTTACAAAGCGCTAGAGCAAGCCGTTGTTTCAGCTCAAAGTGCCCTTAAAGCAACTGAAGCTGGTTTTGAAGTAGGTACTCGTACCATTGTTGACGTACTAGTAAGTACGCAAAATTTGTACGATGCAAAGCGTAACCTTGCTGATGTACGTTACCGTTATGTGTTATCTACCCTTCGCCTAAAACAAGCTGCGGGTACATTAACAAGTGCAGATTTAGTTGCTATAAACCAAGGTTTAAAAGCCGCTTAATTTTCATTACTCGTGCAGTATGAACACATTGGAAGCCAGCTAAATGCTGGCTTTTTGTATTTTACAGCGCTTAGCGTTAAACTATCGTTTTTATTCTCAGAGATATTTTTGTGGTCACCTCATCTCCTTTTAAAGCATCTTTTTTGGGCCCTCGATACTGGTTAACGTGGATTGGCGTTCTATTTTTATATTTAATTTCTTGGTTACCGCAAAAACTACAATTAGCAATGGGTAAACAGCTTGGTCGCTTAGTTCATAAATTTATGAAGCGCCGTCGCCATATTGCAGAAGTAAATATTAAGCTGTGTTTTCCTGATATGAGCGCAGCAGATCAAAAAGACCTTGTGCTCAAAAATATGGAAAACACCGGCATTGCAATGGTTGAGACTGGCATGGCCTGGTGGTGGCCACAGTGGCGAGCACAAAAAGCATTAGGGTCTTTTAAAGGGCTTGAGCACTTTGAACGCGTACAAGCGTCTGGTAAAGGTGTTTTATTGCTTGTACCTCATATTCTGCATCTTGAAATGGCTANNNTAGCCGTATTATGGGCTTAGAGTGTCAGGGTGTTGGCTTTTATCGCCCTCATAACAACCCACTAATGGAATACTTTACGACTAATGGGCGCCTTCGCTCTAACGAATATTTAATCGGTCGAAAAGATGTAAAAGGTTTACTAAAAGCATTAAAAAATAAAAAGGTATGTTATTACTTACCCGATCAAGATTACGGTCGTAACCGCTGTGAATTTGTCCCATTTTACGCAGTACCTGACGCTGCAACTACAACGGGTACTCTTATGTTTGCAGGCAGTAAAAACTGCGAAACAATGAGTTTAATAACTCGCCGTGATGAAAATGGTAAATATCACTTAGAAATACTGCCAGAGCTTGAAAACTTCCCCAGTGGGGATAATAAGGCTGATGTAACACGTGTAAATCAACGCATGGAACAATCTGTTAATGCCGCACCCGAACAATATATGTGGCTACACCGTCGTTTTAAAACTCGACCTGATAAAAATACCCCTTCTTTTTATAAAAAGTAATGGTATAACAATAATAGGAACAAATAAGGTGGGTAATAATCATGTGGTTTTGGATTAGGCATTTATCATTTGCAGCTGTACTAATAGCACTCGCCGTATACTTTTTGTTGAGTGATGGTTCTTTATTTGATATTAAAAAATCTAAAAATGCAGCTGCCGAAGGATTATCACGTTTTTACTCCTCTATTCGTAACCAAGTAAAAAGTAATAAAGAACGAGATCAATTTGTTTTAAAACTTAAAACACCAGAACAGACCTTAGATAGAGTATTAGCGGAACGTGCGCGAACAGTAGATCCAATGCCCACAAATTGGACTGGAGAAGTTGAGCCTAGGCGCTTTGAAAATGGCACAACACTTAAAGACGTACTCTATCAATATGCTAAAAATGAAGGTATTGAGCTTTATTGGTATTTAAGTAAAGACTACGTAGTTAAAGATCATTTTAGAGTAGACAGCAACTTTACTTCAGCACTTTATCAAATTGGTCGTGCTATAAATGACGACTTTGAGCATGAGGTTTACACTTACTTTTGCCACAAACAAAGAGCAGCGGTTATTACAGAGTTACCATCAGAATTTGTGCGAACAAACTGTTTAAAGCTAAAGGTTTAAGGGTTTACACGTACAAAAAACCCAAGCAAGCGCTTGGGTTTTACAATTCAATTCAATTCAATTCAATTCAATTCAATTCAATTCAATTCAATTCAATTCAATTCAAAAATACTATTCCAAATATTCGTTACGTTAGTAATATCTTGTAAAAAAGCTTCTCGCGAGATCAATTTGCCTTTTTGATCCAAGCTCAACACGTGATAACACGAGCGATAATCAATATACGCTTTGATCAACTGCTGTTTTTGCTCTTTAGTAATACAGCCTATATTTGCTGCATCCGTTAATATTCTTACGTTATCTGAATAAACGGTAAGCTGCTCAAATTCATTAGCGTGTTTAAGTACTAAATATTGCGTAATAAACTCAATATCAGCCATACCACCAACATCTTGTTTTAAGTCAAATTGCTCAGTATTTCCCTTCGCTAGATGGTCGCGCATTTTTTCGCGCATTTTTATTACATCGGCTTTTAACACGGTGTCATCGCGCTGTTGGCAAAGTATATTTTTACGAATTTGTGAAAAACGCTCTATAAGATCGTCTTGGCCCAAAATTAACCGAGCCCGCACAAGTGCTTGATGTTCCCACGTCCATGCTTGAGTTTGCTGATAGTGATTAAAACTCTCTAGATTGATAGCAAGTAAACCTGATGCACCTTCAGGGCGTAATCGCGTATCAAGCTCATACAAAATACCCGATGCAGTACGAGTATTAAATAAATGCATTAAGCGCTGAGCGAGTTTTAAATAAAACTGGCGAGAATCTATCGGTTTTTCACCATTGGTTTGGCTTGAGCCATCATGATTATGTACAAACACCAAATCTAAATCTGAGTCGTACCCTACTTCTAAGCCGCCTGTTTTACCATATGCAATAACAGCAAAACCTTTGTTTTCATCATCAGTGCCAGGGGGCATACCAAAACGCTTAACGGTGTTATGCCATGCAATATTAACAGCTTGATCAACAATCGCTTCGGCCAGTACGGTTAAGTGATCGCTTACTTTCATTACATCAAGAACACCGGTTGCATCAGCAGCAGCAATTCGTAATTGATGCGTTTGCTTAAATTGCCTAAGCGACTCCATTTGCAGTTCTAAATCGTCATGCTCTATTCGCAAAAAATACTGTCTTATTTCATCTTTATAAGCGGTTAATGGTGTCGGTTTATAAAGAACAGCCGGATCTATTAGCTCATCCAGCAATATAGGGTAGCGAGAAATATGCTCGCCTATCCATTTGCTATGACAACACAGTAAAACAAGTTGCTTTAATGCACCTTGGTTTTCGTACAGCAATTCTAAATAAGCAGTACGTGAAATTATCTTATTAAAAATTTGGCAAACCATTGTAAAAGCAGCTGCGCTGGCATTGAAGTCATTTAACTGACTCAATAAAACAGGCATTAATTTATCAAGGGTTTCACGCCCTCGGTTACCTATGTTTACCTTAGACAGTCTTAATTTAAAATCGCTAAGGGGTGTTTGCCATTCATCTCTAGCCTCTTTTAAAAAGCTCACATCACCATGATCCCAAGCACTAATAAATGCGCCTTCACAGGTATCTAGTGGCGCGGTTTCTTCACCAATAACGAGAGCAAACTCACCGTTAACTTGCTTCATTACCTTTTCAATAGTGCTTAAAGTGGCAAAAAAATCAGCTTGTTCTAATAATAAATTTAAGCGCTGCTGATTCAATTCATCATCGGGGAGTGTTTGCGTTTGCTGATCGTCAAATATTTGTAAGTACTGCTCAACTTTTCGCAAATAAAGGTAATTGCGTTTAAGCTCGCTTGCTTCTTGCTCATCTATAACTTGGATGAGGGACAACTCATTTAATGCTTTAAGTAATGATTGAGTTTGTAGGTTAGCCTCTCGCCCACCTCGTACCATTTGCAGGGCTTGCACTATAAATTCAACTTCACGAATGCCACCAGCACCTAGTTTTATATTATTAGTTAAGCGTTTACGGCGAACCTCTTGTGCAATCATTAACTTCATTTTACGCAAAGATTCAATTACCGAAAAATCAATATACCGGCGATAAACAAACGGCTTTAAAAGCTTAATAAATTCATCCCAATATTTATTAGGTGTGCCAATTAGGCGCCCTTTTAACATTGCGTAGCGTTCCCAGTCGCGACCTTGTTCTTGGTAGTAATCTTCAATGGCATTAAAGCTCATAACCAAAGGGCCACTTTCGCCAAACGGGCGTAGGCGCATATCAACCCTAAATACCTGCCCGTCACCGGTGGCTTGGTTAAGTGATGCAATGAGCTTTTGTGCAACTTTGGTATAAAATACTTGGGCCTCAAGGCTTCTGCGGCCACCTTGGGTTTTTGTACTGCGCGGATATGCAAAAATGAGATCAATATCAGAGGAGTAATTTAGCTCTTGTCCGCCGAGCTTCCCCATCCCTAAAACCATTAATGGCATTGCTTGGTTTTGCTCATCAAGCGGCTCACCATTTACTTTTGCCACCTGTGCATGCGCCCATTGGTTAGCGCTATTTATTAGCATGTCAGCCAATTGGCTTATGTAATTAATACTATCGGCAATGGGGTTATTACAGCATAAATCTAAAAAGGCGACTTTAAGCCAGTACTTTTCACGATATTGGCGAAGTACTTTATGGCACTGCACTTCATCAATGTCAGCTAAGTTGAGGTTTTTAAAAGGAGAATCTATTACTCTATTTTGTATTTCGTCTTTGCATAATAGCCAAGTATTTAAATCAGGTTGTGATTCTAAACTGCGCCAAGCAAAGTCGCTTAATGCTAATAACCTTACAACTTCACTTTGTTTACTTTGCTGCGGGTATAACTGTTCAAAGCGCATCAAGCCAAGTTTTTGTAATTGAATAGGAAGTTGCTTTAAGTTACTCATCAATCCTCTCTTTTATATCATTAATAACCGTACTAGAATGATTAAAACCTAGAAAGGTTAACTTAATTAGGATCACCATGTCATATTTGTCTTTATCTAACACTAGTTTTATTGCGATTGCCATTAGTTTTGCGGTTATTTGCATAACTATTTTTTGTTTACGAGTTGTCACTCAAATTAAAGCAAAACAAGCACTTAAAGATGAGCTAGCACAACACGACAACTTTGCCATGGGTATTAGTTTTGCATCTGAAATATCAGTTGTTATAGCCACTATGGCTTTCTTATTTGACGAAATAAGCATAAGTACCGCACAGTCAAACCCGTTAAAAGTGTTAATTATTATTATTCTTTTATTCACTTTTATAAAAGTGGGTCATTTAATTCACAGAAAATGGATACTCCACAGGTTTAACGAAGAAGCTGCCATACTAAAACAAAATGTATGTGCTGCATTGGTAGATTCAGGAATGTTAATCGCTAACTGTATTATTGCACTTGGCTTATACACGTGGACGCACACTCAAGGGTTTAGCAACTTACTTATTGCTTGTGTTAGCTTTTTTGCACTGCAAGGAATGTTCGCATTGGATAGTAAAATACGAGAACACCGTTTTGCAAAAGCAAATCAAGGAGCTTCGCTACAAAGTAACTTTAACCTAGAGAATACGTCTATTGGTATAAGGTATGCTGGCAAATCAATAGGTTTATCATTGGCTGTGTATGCTGGTTTATCTAGCGCAGCATTTCAAAACGGTAAAATGGTAGAAAACATATTTACACTCGTTATGCATTGCGGTGTAATGTGGATATTACTCTACAGCTTAACGTATGTGATAAAAATTATCTCTTTACCAAATATTGATACGGCTCTTGAAATAGACCATCAAGATAATATTGGGGTAGCGTGTATAGAGTTTGCTGTTTTTTGTGCTATAGGCTATTTACTTATTAGCATGTTTTCTCTTTAGACCTTTTTACTAAAAATACAGCCATTAAAAGTCTGCATTTAAGTAATAATGGTAATTACTTAAATGCAACAAGGTCCTAGCTCTATGCCACTTGAAATAACGAACTACTTGTTAATTGACATAGACAACGAATTTAGCCGCGCATTTGCTGAGTATTACGTAAATAATAATGGCAAAACAAAAGCGAGTACGCTTATTGCTGCAGGCAGCAATACCCGCCAGTTAGTAAAAATGATGTTTGACGAACTAATTAAAGACTATAGTTATTGCGACCTTGAAAACGAAATAAGCGTTTCTGAATTAATTAACTATCTAAAAGAGCATCACGATTTACACGGAGTCCTTTTTAATAGCACCGATTACTTACTCGCAAGCGATAAACAACGCTTTATTTATAACTCGTTACATGAAGAGCGCTTTTTAATAAGCTTTGATGATACAGGCTATACACTAAGCCTAGTTACTGACGAGACGTTAACGGAACCTTCGCAAAATCACCACGATATAGCGCACACACCACAAGATTTAATAGACCTTGCAGAGCAACTTAATAAAAATAAATAATTGCGCACAGCTCCCAGCTTACTTACCATAGCAGTATATATTTTTACGCTAAGTAATAAGTGACGCCCTATGCGAGTTCCTCATATTTATCAAACATCGAGTATTGCCCTAAACACCCCTGTAACTTTAGATGACGATGCTGCAGGGCATATTGGCAGAGTGCTGCGCATGAAAGTAGGCGAGCATGTATCTATTTTTAATGGCGAAGGCGGCGAATACCTTAGTGAAATAATTGAAGTAACAAAAAAAACAGTCGTCGTAATGCCATTAGAGCTTAATCCTCATGATGTAGAATCCCCGCTTAAAATTCATTTAGGCCAGTGTGTATCCCGTGGTGATAAAATGGATTTTACAATTCAAAAGTCAGTTGAACTGGGCATTACCGAAATCACCCCTATTTTTAGTCAGCGCTGTGGCGTGAAACTAATGGGCGATCGTCTTGAGAAAAAACACCAACAATGGCAAAAAATTGCAATAGCAGCGGCAGAGCAATCTGGGCGTAATTTTGTGCCAATTATTCATCCCCCTGTAGATTTAAAACAATGGCTTGCACAACAAACCAATGCAATTAAGCTCACTCTTCACCCTCGTGCTGAGCACAGCATTAAAACCATTACGGTACCTAAAGATGGCGTACGCTTTTTAGTCGGCCCAGAAGGCGGCTTTACCGACGATGAAATGACACTAACTAAACAACTAGAATTTGTAGATATTCGCTTAGGCCCGCGCGTTTTACGAACGGAAACAGCCGCTTTAACGGTCTTAAGTGCATTACAACTTCAATTTGGCGATTTAGCTAATTGAAATAACTAAAAGCACCCTCATATAAACAGTAACATTTATAGTAAGGCACAGCGCATGGCAATTAAGTTAGGTATTATTTCAGATCCTATTAGTGGATTTAACATCAAAAAAGACACCGGTTTTGCAATGATGATGCAAGCGCAAGAACGCGGCTACGAAATTTATTATATGGAGATGGATGATTTATCTCTTCGTAAAGGTAAGTCGTACGCTACAGCGTCTAAAGCGCAAGTGTTTAATAATGCAGAAAAATGGTACGAGCTTGAAGAAAAAGCCACTATAGCCCTTGCCGACCTTGATGTTATTTTAATGCGAAAAGATCCTCCTTTTGATACCGAATACATTTACGCGACGTATATTTTAGAGCGTGCAGAACAAGAAGGTACGTTAATAATTAACAAGCCACAAAGCCTTCGCGATGCTAACGAAAAGCTATTTACAGCATGGTTTAGCGAACATACGCCAGACACACTTGTTACACGTAGCCAAAAACAAATTCGTGAGTTTTTAGCCGAGCATAAAGACATTATTTTAAAACCCCTTGATGGCATGGGTGGCGCATCTATTTTCCGCCTTAGAGAAGACGATGCCAACATTGGTGTAATTTGTGAAACGCTAACCGAGCACGGCAGCCGCTTTGCTATGGTGCAAAATTACATCCCAGAGATCAAACAAGGCGACAAGCGCGTATTGGTTATTGATGGTGAGGTTATTCCGTATTGTTTAGCGCGAATTCCACAAAATGGTGAAACACGCGGTAATTTAGCTGTTGGCGGTCGAGGCGAAGCCCGTCCACTTAGCGAGTCAGATTTAAAAATAGCGCAAGCGGTTGCACCAACGCTTAAAGAAAAAGGCTTAATATTTGTAGGTTTAGATATTATTGGCGATAAATTAACTGAAATTAACGTAACTGCACCAACGTGCGTGCGCGAAATTGAAGCTGCTTATGATATTTCTATCACGGGTATTTTATTTGATGCTATTGAGCGTAAATTAGGTAAGTAATTACCACAATAAAAAGCCCATTAGTTTAAGCCTTTCATGCAATTAATGGGCTTTTTATGTCTATTTAAATAACTATGCCATACTCAAAGTTCATTAACTAAAAAGGGTGAAATCTATGCAGTCATTAGAAAATCATTTTTTAATCGCGATGCCGTCGATGCAAGACCCTTTTTTTAAACGTGCTGTTACCTATATTTGTGAGCACAATGAAGATGGGGCTATGGGCTTGGTAATAAACCAACCTATTGATGTTACCGTTGGCGAACTTTTAGATAAAATAGAAATTGATAACGACAAAACGCAAAACGCAGCAAAAGTAAGTGTGTTTGCAGGCGGACCCGTTAAAACTGACCGTGGTTTTGTTTTGCACTCTCCCCAATCAGGTTATTCAGCAAGCCAAAAACTCAGTAGCGATATTATGATCACTACCTCAAAAGACGTTTTAGCAAGCTTAACTACCGCACAAGCACCTGAACAATTTATTATTACATTGGGTTATTCAGGATGGGAGCAAGGACAACTCGAACAAGAGTTACTTGATAACAGTTGGTTGATCATAGAAGCCGATCCGAAGATCATTTTTGACACCCCCGTTGAAAAACGATGGGAAAAAGCAGTTTCAATGTTGGGCTTTGATATTAGCCAACTCAGCCCTGAAGCTGGTCACGCATAATAGTAATTTAACCCTTAGCAAACTTAAACAAGATACACATGACAAAAAAATCGCTTAAGCCGCAAGGCGAACGCACTGTAATGGGCTTTGACTTTGGCACCAAAAGTATTGGTATTGCTATTGGGCAAGAGCTAACAGGCAGCGCGTCTAGCCTTAAGGCTGTAAAAGCACAAGATGGCATTCCTAACTGGGACCATATTGCTGTACAAGTAACCGAATGGCAGCCTGACTTAATGGTTGTTGGCTTACCACTAAATATGGATGGAACGTCACAAGAGGTTACCTTTAAAGCAAAAAAGTTTGCCAACAGATTACATAATCATTATGGCATTCCTGTGCAAACACAAGACGAGCGTTTAACGACTGCAGATGCTAAAGCGCGACTTTTTGAAAGTGGTGGCTATAAAAACTTAGGCAAAGGTAACGTAGATAATATGTCTGCGGTTATTATTTTAGAAAGTTTTTTTGAGTCTAATTACGGTGAATAAACAGGCTATATAAATAACCTGTTATATAAATAAAAAGCGCCAATTGGCGCTTTTTTTATATTAA
Organism: Pseudoalteromonas sp. TAB23; assembly: GCF_000498075.1. Lineage (NCBI taxonomy): Bacteria > Pseudomonadati > Pseudomonadota > Gammaproteobacteria > Alteromonadales > Pseudoalteromonadaceae > Pseudoalteromonas > Pseudoalteromonas sp. TAB23. The sequence continues at coordinate 37,476 of NZ_AUTP01000326.1, read as the reverse complement.
GTATTTATATTTATTACTTTTTAAATTATTGATCGCTATTTTTATCGTCAAGGCCATCAATAGTAACGCCTTGTAAAAAGCCCGCACCTTGCTGCTCGTTATTGCGCAGTTTAATCATTAAACGTAAATCATTTGGCGAATCAGCATGATGCAGTGCATCAGCGTAATTAATTCGCTGCTGTCTATACAGCTCAAATAATGCTTGGTCAAAGGTTTGCATGCCCATTTCTTTCGATTTAGCCATTGCCTCTTTAATACCACCAATATCACCGTTTTTAATCAGTTCAGCAACCATTGGTGAGTTAAGCAATATTTCAATAGCTGCAACACGGCTTTCACCATCAGCAGTCGGTACTAATTGCTGGGCCACAATTGCACGTAAGTTAAGTGCTAAATCGTACTTAAGCTTATCGTGTTTTTCTTTTGGAACTAAATGCATAATACGGTCAATCGCTTGGTTAGCATTATTAGCATGCAGTGTTGCAACACATAAATGACCTGTTTCGGCAAAGCTTAGTGCGTATTCCATAGTTTCTTGAGAGCGAATTTCACCAATCAAAATTACATCGGGAGCTTGGCGTAATGAGCTTTTAAGTGCTGACTCAAAGCTTTCGGTATCAAGCCCTACTTCGCGTTGAGTAATAATACTTTTGCGATGCTCATGAACAAATTCAATCGGATCTTCAATAGTCAGTATATGACCACGTTGATGTCGGTTACGGTAACCAATAAGTGCGGCTAGCGAGGTTGATTTACCCGTGCCAGTACCACCGACGAACAAAACAAGGCCACGCTTAGACATAATTACATCGGTAAGAATAGAAGGAAGGCCTAGCTCACTCACATCAGGTATTTGCGTAACAATACGGCGAATAACCATACCTGCTTTATCGCGTTGCCAAAAAGCAGAAATACGAAAACGCCCTTCGTCGGTGGCAATCGCAAAGTTACATTCTTTCGTTGTATGAAACTCTGCTTTTTGCTTTTCGCTCATTGCAGATTCTACTAACTCAAGCGATTGCTCATCAGTAAGCCTATCGTCACTTAGGGCTGTTAGCTCACCGTTTATTTTTGCGCTTACAGGTAGCTGACTCGATACAAATAAGTCAGAACCTTTTTTCTCAATCATGATGAGTAAAAAGTCGTTTAAAGATAAAGCCATAATAGTTTCTTACCCACCAAATTGTGTTTTGTCTTGTGCTTTTTCTTTCGCTGCCGCATTTGTAACAATGCCGTGATTAACTAAATTAGTTAAACATTGATCCATTGTTTGCATGCCCACAGACGCACCGGTTTGAATAGACGAGTACATTTGTGCAATTTTATCTTCACGAATTAAGTTACGAATAGCAGGTACTGCAATCATAATTTCGTGTGCTGCAACTCGCCCGCCACCAATCTTTTTAAGCAGTGTTTGCGAGATAACAGCACGCAAAGATTCAGATAACATTGAACGTACCATTGATTTTTCTTCACCTGGGAATACATCGATAATACGGTCAATTGTTTTTGGTGCAGATGTTGTATGCAACGTGCCAAACACTAAGTGACCCGTTTCAGCAGCGGTCATTGCAAGACGAATTGTTTCTAAATCACGTAACTCACCGACCAATATTACATCTGGATCTTCACGCAATGCACTACGTAGCGCGTTTGAAAAGCTATGAGTATCGCGATGTACCTCACGTTGATTAATAAGGCTTAATTTATTATCGTGAACAAACTCGATTGGATCTTCTATTGTTAGAATATGGTGATGTTTATTTTGATTTATATAATCGACCATAGCGGCAAGTGTTGTTGATTTACCAGAGCCCGTTGGGCCTGTCACTAACACGAGTCCACGAGGGGTATCGGAGATTGTTTTAAAAATATCTGGCGCACCTAAATCATCAAGCGTTAACACTTCACTTGGTATGGTACGAAATACCGCAGCAGGCCCGCGATTAGAGTTAAACGCATTCACACGAAAACGTGCTAAATTAGGCACTTCAAACGAAAAATCCACTTCGAGATTTTGTTCATAGTCCTTGCGTTGATTATCGTTCATAATATCGTAAACCAGACTGTTTACGTCTTTGTCTGCAAGGGCTGGTATATTAATGCGGCGAACATCACCGTCTACGCGTATCATAGGTGAAACACCCGACGATAAATGTAAATCGGATGCTTTGTGTTGCACACTAAACGCTAATAATTCGGTAATATCCATTTATGACTCCACAACTAACTGATAAATATATGGTTACAATAGCAGAACGACTCACATCCGCCTACGCTAGAATTGCAGACGCGGCAAAAATTGCACAACGAAACACTAACGAAGTCACTCTACTGGCAGTGTCTAAAACTAAACCAAGCGAAGATGTTATTGCAGCTTATGAGCATGGTCAGCGCGAATTTGGTGAATCTTATGTTCAAGAGGCTATAGATAAAATAGCTCAACTACAGTCATATAGCGACATCATTTGGCATTTCATTGGCCCGATTCAATCTAATAAAAGTGCTTTAGTGGCTGCCAACTTTGATTGGGTGCAAAGTGTTGATCGCATAAAAATAGCGAAACGATTAGATTCCCAGCGCCCAGACGATAAACAGCCTCTTAATATACTTATTCAAGTAAATATAAGTAATGAAGAAGCGAAGTCGGGTTGCCACCGCGATGAAATAGATGAACTTGCCGATTTTATTAACCAATGTGAGCACTTAACACTTCGAGGTTTAATGGCGATTCCCGCTAAAAGCAACGATCTGGATACGCAAATTCAATCTTTTGAGCAATTACAAACTTGCTTTGATAAACTAAAGACCCAATATCCTCAAGTAGATACTTTGTCGATGGGTATGAGTAACGATGTTGAAGCTGCCATTAGTGCAGGCTCAACCATGGTAAGGATCGGCACAGACATTTTTGGAACACGAACTTAAAAGGTGATAACAGATTTATGTCAGATAAAAAAATCGCATTTATAGGCACAGGTAATATGAGCTACGCCATTATTGGTGGCATGGTAAAAAACGGTTTTAACGCAAGTAACATTATTGCGACTAACCGCAACCAAGAAAAGCTTGAAAAGGTAGCCTTTGATTTCAAGGTGCAAACCACCAGTGACAATAACGAAGCCCTGCGCGATGCTGATGTAATTGTTTTGTCTGTTAAACCACAAATGATGGGCGATTTATGTAAATCGTTTCAAGAGTCGGGCGTAGATTTTAGCGATAAACTGTTTATTTCTGTTGCTGCTGGCTTAACTGTAAAACGTTTACGTGAAATGCTAGGTCAAGACGTTAAAATGGTACGCTGTATGCCAAATACACCGTCTTTATTAGGCCGTGGTGTATCAGGTTTATATGGCGCGGGCGAAACACAAAGCGAACACGAGTTTGTACAACAAGTTTTTGAATGCACTGGCATTGTTGTATGGGTCGAAAAAGAATCACAAATTAACGATATTATTGCTGTGACCGGCTCATCACCAGCTTACTTTTTCTTATTTATGGAAGCCATAGAAGAAAAAGCTAAAGCGCTGGGCTTTAATGATGAAGACGCTCGTCGTTTAGTACAGCAAACAGCCCTTGGCGCCGCAGAAATGGCACTTAGCCAGCCTGATATTACTATTTCGCAACTACGTTCAAACGTAACATCTAAAGGCGGTACTACTCACGCAGCTGTTGAGCACTTAAAAGATGAAGGCTTAACTAAAACCGTTGGCGATGCAATGGATGCGTGTATTGCGCGTGCAGAGCAAATGGAAAAAGAACTTTAAAACCACTTTTTTATTGAAGGTTACACTATGAATGCCATGCAATTTTTAATCAGTACCCTGTTTGATTTGTTTTTAATGGTGGTATTACTGCGCTTTTGGCTGCAGTGGGCAAAAGCCGACTTTTATAATCCAATGAGCCAGTTTGTGGTTAAAGCCACTTCGTTTGCGGTAAAACCACTGCGTAAAATCATTCCGGGGTTTGGCGGACTTGATTTAGCATCTCTGTTGCTGGCATTTATAGTGGCTGTAGCCAAAATTAGTACTTTAATGCTTGTTATATATAATGCGTGGGCAATACAGCCTGTAATTATACAAGCACTTATAACGGTACTAAAAGAAGGCCTTAACTTAGTTTTTTGGGTACTTATTATTCGCGCTATTTTAAGTTGGGTTAGCCAAGGTTATAACCCTATAGAAGCGGTTTTCCATCAGCTTACTGAACCAATGCTAAAACCAATTCGTAAAATATTGCCATCAATGGGTGGCTTAGATTTATCAGTTTTAGTGCTTATTATTGGTATTCAGTTTTTGCAAATGCTGCTTATGGATTTTTTAGTCTAATATGGATTTTTTAATTAGAGGCCCAAAGGCCTCTTTTTTATATGTTTTGAGGAATACATAATGAACCGTTTAATTAAGTTTTGTTTTATTGCTTGTTTAGCATTTGCATTTAACGCGCAAAGCGAAGAAATGCAAGGCGCACAATATAAAGAGCTTGGCCCTTGGCAAGTGCATTACATCGCCTTTCCTTCTACTTTTATTCAGCCAAAAATAGCAAAAGCGTATGGCCTTGAGCGAAGCGGATATAAAGGCATTGTGAATATTTCTATACTAAAAAATGATGCCGAAAACACAGCCCAGACGGCAAAGCTTACAGGCACAGCTAAAAACCTACTTGGCAACAAACAAACGCTTACTTTTAAAGAAGTAAAAGAAGGTGATTCAATTTATTACCTTGCCCAAGTTGATTACACCAACGAAGAGATTTTACGCTTTGAGATTGAAATACAACAAAGTAATCAATTTCAAAAATTACAGTTTCAGCAAAAATTTTACGTAGATTAATAACATGACCAAAACTTTAGTACTTGCTACAGGTAACCCTGGCAAAGTAAATGAGCTAGCTAACATGCTAAGCCCTCTGAATATTAATGTAGTTCCACAGAGCGATTTTAACGTAGATGAAGTTGCCGAAACCGGCACTACCTTTGTTGAAAATGCCATCATTAAAGCGCGTCATGCCGCTAAAATTACTGGCATGCCTGCTATTGCCGATGACTCAGGTTTAGAAGTTGATGGCCTAAATGGAGCCCCTGGTGTTTACTCAGCCCGTTTTGCAGGCCCAGGTGCCAGCGATCAAGATAACATTGATAAGTTACTCGTAGACTTGGGTAATAACCCTATCCGTAGTGCACGTTTTTGGTGTGTACTGGTATTAATGCGCCACGCAGATGACCCTACCCCCCTTATTTGCAGTGCAAGCTGGGAAGGCGAAATTACGCTCACTCAAAATGGCAACGGTGGATTTGGTTATGACCCTGTATTTTTTGTAGCAGAGAAAAATTGTACCAGTGCTGAGCTTACAAAAGAGCAAAAAAATGCAGTGAGTCATCGCGGCCAAGCACTACAAAAACTATTGCTAGAGCTACAGCAAAAAGGCGGCCTGTGAACCTTCCACCACTGAGCTTATATGTGCACGTACCTTGGTGCGTGCAAAAATGCCCGTACTGCGATTTTAATAGCCACGGACAAAAAGGTGAAATACCTGAAGCTGAATATGTTCAGCATTTAATTGATGACTTAAAAGCTGATTTGCACTTAGTGCAAGGGCGTAAAATTCACAGCATTTTTATTGGCGGCGGCACTCCGAGTCTATTAACTGGTGCAGCTTATACCCGTTTATTAAATGAAGTCGACAACCTAATTGGTCTTGAAGAACACTGCGAAATTACCCTTGAAGCCAACCCAGGTACAGTAGAAACAGGTCGTTTTAAAGATTACGTAAAAGCAGGCATTAACCGTATTTCTATTGGCGTGCAAAGCATGCAAAACGACAAGTTAAAAGCACTTGGTCGGATTCATGGCAGCGACGAGGCTAACTATGCCGCGCAACAAGCTAAAGAAGCCGGTTTAAATAGCTTTAACCTTGATTTAATGCATGGCTTACCTGGGCAAACACTTGATGATGCACTGAGTGATTTAAAACAAATAATAGCGCTCGATCCACCGCATATATCTTGGTATCAACTAACTATTGAACCCAATACTCAGTTTGCTTCAAAACCACCTACCTTGCCACAAGACGAAACACTGTGGGACATTCAAGAGCAAGGGGTCGAGTTACTAGCTCAAGCAGGTTACATACAATACGAAATATCGGGCTATGCAAAACCAGGCTATCAGTGCCAACATAACTTGAATTATTGGCGTTTTGGCGATTATCTCGGTATTGGCTGCGGCGCGCATGGTAAGGTTACTGATGCAAATACAGGGCTTATTACGCGTACTGAAAAGGTTAAACACCCACGCGGCTATATGGATTTAATTAAACCGTATATGTATAAAAGCTGGCATGTAGAGCAAGACGATTTAGCGTTTGAATTTTTTATGAATCGCTTTCGCCTTGTTGAGCCTTGCCCAATTAATGATTTTAATAAACTTACAACACTGCCACTGCAAAGTCAGCAAAGTGCATTAAACCAAGCAATTAATAAAGGTTTATTGACTCAAACAGACAGCCATTGGCAGGTAAGCTTAAAAGGTCATCGCTTTTTAAATGACCTGCTAGAATTATTTGTGTAGCCCCCAGCGCTACACAAAAAATAAATATAAAATACCCTAATGGGTTTCTAACAACAAAAGGGAAAACAATGCGTAAACTTACTTTTATTGCGGCCGCAGTAAGCGTTGCACTACTTGCTGGTTGCCAGCAAACAACACAACAAGCGACTTCAGCTCCTATTGCACAAGCAGTTCAGTCACAACAAAGTGAAATAGACAAAGCCAATGCATTTTTTGAAGATACATTTAACCGCGACGTAATGAGCAGTCCTGTATATCAAACATACATGGGTATTAAGCAAGATTACGATAAGTGGGATGATGGCAGCGAAGAAAGACAGCTTAAAGATTTAGCGCAAACGAAAGCTGACCTAGTTGCACTAAAAGCAATCAGCCGTGATTTATTAGATGATGCAACAAAAGTTAGCTACGACTTAAAAAAACAAGATCTTGAAAGCTCAATTGCTGACTTTAAATGGCGCTACCATAATTACCCTGTGAACCAAATGTTTGGTACGCATTCTATGATCCCTGCATTTTTAATTAATCAGCACTCAATTAGTAATGTAAAAGAAGCTAAAGACTACATTTCTCGTTTAAATGGTGTAACTGGTGTTATTGATCAGCTTATCGTTGATTTAACTGTACGTGCAGAAAAAGGCATCATAGCCCCTAAGTTTGTATTCCCGCATGTTATTGATTCAAGCAAAAACATTATTCACGGTGCACCGTTTGAAAAAGGCGATGATTCTACATTGCTTGCTGACTTTAAACGTAAAGTAACAGCGCTTGAAATTAGCCAAGACGAAAAAGACTCGTTAATCAGCGATGCATCAGATGCATTAAAATCGGCTGTTAAACCATCTTACTCTAAGTTAATTAATTACCTTGCACAGCTTGAAAAACGCGCAGATGATCGCGATGGCGCATGGAAATTACCTGATGGCGAAGCGTTTTATAACAACGCACTTAAGCGCACAACTACAACAGATTTAACGGCTAAAGAAATTCATGCAATTGGTCTATCTGAAGTGACACGTATTCATGATGAAATGCGTGAAATTAAAGACAAAGTTGGCTTTAAAGGCGACTTAAAAGCGTTTATGCAGTTTATGAAAACTGACAAGCAATTTTACTACCCTAATGATGCACAAGGTAAACAACGCTACCTTGATGAAGCCACTGGGCTTATTGATACAATGAAAACGCGTTTAGATGAGCTATTCATTGTTAAACCAAAAGCTGATTTAAAAGTAAAAGCGGTTGAAGCATTCCGTGAAAAAGCGGCAGGTAAAGCATTTTACCAACAGCCAGCTCCAGATGGGTCACGCCCAGGTGTTTACTACGCTAACCTTTACGATATGGAAGCAATGCCAACGTATCAAATGGAAGCACTGGCTTACCACGAAGGTATTCCGGGACACCACATGCAAATAGCTATTTCGCAAGAGCTAGAAGGTATTCCTAAATTCCGTAAGTTTGGTGGCTACACAGCGTATATTGAAGGCTGGGGTTTATACTCAGAGTTCATTCCTAAAGAAATGGGCATGTACTCAGACCCTTACTCTGATTTTGGTCGCCTTTCAATGGAATTATGGCGCGCATGTCGCTTAGTTGTTGATACAGGTATTCACGCAATGAAGTGGACTCGCCAAGAAGGTATTGATTACTACGTAAATAACACCCCTAATGCTACATCTGACGGTGTTAAAATGGTTGAGCGTCACATTGTAATGCCTTCACAAGCAACCGCTTATAAAGTGGGTATGCTTAAGATTTTAGAACTTCGTGAAGACGCTAAAAAGCAACTGGGTGATAAATTTGATATTCGCCAGTTCCACGACGTAGTGCTTAAAAATGGTCCTGTACCACTTAATGTACTAGAAAACTTTGTTAATGAATGGGTAGCAAGCAAAAAGGCTTAAAACCAATTTAAACAATTGCTTTAAATATGAAAGGTCGCATTTGCGGCCTTTTTTGTTTTATAGTAGCAAAAAAGATTTTGGAAATAATAATGGATTTAAGCATACAACTACTTAATGCGCGTATTTCAAAGCAGCAGTTAAATGAACTCGATAACGACTTTAGACAGTTAAGCCCTGCTCAGCAAACTTTGCAGCTTAACCATTTATATGACAGCGCCCAACGGTTGAGTGTTAAGTATGACTTTATGCAAAACATAGCAATCCGTATATTAAGTACTAATACAGCACCTTCTCTATTTATTAACCAACTCACTAATATTGACGCATTGAGCTTTTTCACCCCAGCGCTGAGAGTAAATAAAGGCTTTTTAGTACAAGATACTCAAGGAAATAACGTACTGCACAATGTGTTTAAGCATGCCGATGCTACAAAGCTACCATTTAACTATGTACGCTCTTTAATGTTGTTTGAATCAAATGATGACTTAGTTAAAGCACTCGCGCAGCCCAACTCTCACGGATTAACACCAGTTGCCTGCTACATTGCCTATGCAAATAAACCGAGCACACCGGTAAAGCATGAATTTTCAGCTTTGTTAGCATTAATGGAAATAGAGCAAAAACAAAACCCTAACGCAAAACAGCAGCTTGCCAACGTACTAAAAGGGCAAAAAGTTAACGAGACCACAATTTTACTGAGCGCCGCTTACTTGCAACGCTCAACGGCGCAAGTTGCTCACTTAATCAAGGCGCTTTAATTCACTCACAACTTCTGTACGCACACTGTCTATGGCATGTGTAATAGATTGCGCAGCACTTTGCTGATCAACCATATTTGGCCAATTTGTTTGCCAGACCTTTTGTAAGTCTTTTGTTTTTAAATGTACTTTATCAACGGCTAAGTAGCTTAAGTCATGAATTAAGTTAACTTTAACCCAGCCTTTTCTAGGGCTGCCATCTATTTTGTTATTATCGTAATGTGCGGCAAATACAATAAGCTCAAGCTCGGCTAGTTCTTGTAAAATTTGAAAGCTAGCAATGCGTGTATTGTTGTTCTCTTCACTTGCCTCCATTCGCCATGCATTATAACTAAAGCCTATAAACGCAAACACTACGCTCGCTATAGCAGTAAAAAAATACGAACGGGGCGCCAGTACAAACTGACCATATTTAGACTCTGACATATTATTTCCTAGGGCCTGTTTATCTTTCGAGGTTAAATTTGCAGCAGTATGTTTGGTATTTAGGCAAGGCAGAGCCTATGCAGTGTGGTTATTCCCCATAAATAGGCGATAACGTGGAATAAATGCCAAACATACGCTGCCCGAAGGGTTCTGCCTAGGGGCAATTTACTCTTTGTTGCTCGGTTTTTACTTAGCCCGCTAGGTTACAAACCTCACGCCGCGATTAAATCGCCCCTAGATTGAACAAATTTTAATCCTGAAAGGTCAACAGGCCCTAGTCATTTAAATAATATTCAACACTGGTTACCACTCTTATATTTTTTATTTGCGGTGTGTTTGAATCTCGATTACTGATACTAAATTGCCCTTGGCGAGCTGTTTTTATTTTGCCTAATTTTGAATTAGAGTCTTTAGCAAATTTATTAGCGACTTCACGCGCTTTTTCAGTTGCTTCTTGCACCATCGCAGGTTTTACATCATTGAGGCCAGTAAAAATATATTCAACTTTTGTTTCGTAGCTGTCCTGCACTATTGCGATATCTTGTTTAGCAAGTTGGCTCACTTTGCTCAGCGCGTTTTGCACTTTATCTGGCGCATCAGAATAAACAATAATATTTGAGCGCACTATGTATCTAAATTGCTGATTTTCATTACTGTATTCACGTGCTTGCTTATCAATAACTGACTGGCTGCCTATTGTTATTTCATCGTCGTCAAAACCATGCAGTTTTAAAAAAGCAGTTACAGCATCATTTTTTTTCTCAACTCGGCTGACTAATTTTTCAAGATTATTGTCGGCATCACTAAATTGCAGAGGCCAAATTACCGTATCGGCTATAACTTCTCGCTCGGCCAATCCCTTAACCTGCACAGTACGTTCCATCTCTTTTACACTGAGAGCTGTGCTCTTTAAAATAAACCCTAAGCTAATTAAGCCTATACTTAAACAAATAGCCGCTATAACAATGTAAAAACCGGGGGTTTTATTCACAATAATCTCCTTGATTGATATCAATAATAAGCATCTAGACGCTCGAAATAACACAGTAAACAGGGTACATTGAGACTATAAATAACGCAAAATTTAATCAGCCTAGGAAAAACCATGAGCCTTAAGCGCATTACCCAGTTTTTTAACCCAAGCTCAGTGGCCGTTATTGGTGCCTCTAATATATCAACTCGTGCTGGTTTTGTGGTTATGCGCAACTTACTTCAAGGCGGTTTTAAAGGGCCGATAATGCCCGTTACTCCAAGCCATAGCGCAGTACATGGCGTACTTGCTTACCCCTCTATTGCTGACTTACCAAAAGTACCCGACCTTGCTGTTATTTGTACTAACAAAAATACCTTAATTGATATTATTGAGCAGCTTGGAGAGCTTGGCTGTAAAACGGCTATTGTTATTGCAGATGGGCTTTCTGGAGAGCAAAAAAGCGCACTTAAAGCATGCGCTCAAGCCAAACAGGTTACTTTGCTTGGACCCAATTGTTTGGGCTTGCTGATCCCTCATATTGGTTTAAATGCGAGCTTTTCACATACCGTGGCGAGCCCAGGTAAAATTGCATTTGTATCGCAATCAGCAGCTGTATGCTCAACCATTTTAGATTGGGCTAAAAACAAAGAAATTGGCTTTTCATATTTTGTATCGGTAGGTGATTGCCTTGATATAAACTTTAATGAACTACTCGACTTTTTAGGTCGTGATGCTAAAACCAAAGCTATTTTACTCTACATTGATAACATTGAAGATATTCGTGGCTTTATATCAGCAGCAAGAGCCGCGGCCTTTAGTAAACCTGTAATTGCAATTAAAACAGGTAAAACAAGTGCAGGCGCACTTGCAGCCGAAATTCACACCGGTGGAAAGCAAAGCTCTGATGCTGTTTACGATGCGTTATTTCAACGAGCGGGTATGCTGCGCGTAAATGATTTACGAGAGCTATTTGCAGCGACACAAACACTCGCCATGCATCCAAAATTATTAAAAGTAGAGCAACTGACAATTTTAACTAATGGTGGCGGCCCGGGTGTTATGGCCGTTGATGAGCTAATTCAAAGCTCCGGTAAATTAGCAGAACTAAGCATTGAAACCCGAAATGCGCTAAATAAAGTTATTCCGCAATCAGAAACCACCTCAAACCCTGTGGATATTTTTGGCGACTCAGCACCTGCGCGTTATAAGCAAGCATTAGAAATTTTACTGCACGCAAAAGAAGTTAAAAACTTACTGATTATCCATACTCCCTCAGCGCTTGCGCCCAGCGAAGACTACGCCAACATTATTGTAGAAACCTTACAAACATTACCCAAAATGGCACGCCCTTACGTTATAACTAATTTTATGGGTGAAGACGCATCTTACGCCGCCAGAAAAGTGTGCTCAAACAACGCAATACCAACTTATAGAACACCAGAGGGTGCTGTTGGCGCGTTTATGCACTTGGTAACGTATCGCCGTAACCAAAAGCATTTAACGCAAACACCTGAGTCGAATACTGATGACGCAAAAATAAATAAAGTAGCAGCTAAAGCGCTTATTAATGAGTTTTTAGATGACGGACAAAGCTACTTACCTACCCATCAGGCAAGCCAAGTATTAAATCACTATGGTATTACATGCATTCAAACTGAGGTGGCTTACACCCCAACAGAAGCCAGAGAGCAAGCCATAGAACTTGGTTTTCCGGTCGCGTTAAAACTTATTAGCCCAAGTATTGCTTCAAAGTCTGAAGTAGGTGGTGTGGTGCTTAACTTAAACGACGCCAACGAGGTTGAACAAACCGCTTTTGCAATGCTTATCCGTATTAAAAACACTTATCCGGATGCTGTTATTGAAGGGTTTTCATTACAAAAAATGGCGCCGCGAGCAGGCGCAAATGAGCTGCGAATTGCGATTAAAACCGAGCCTAATTTTGGTCCTGTTATATTATTAGGTGAAGCAGGAACCGGCCTTGAATATGCGCAAGCCGCCGTTGCTCTGCCTCCACTAAATATGAACTTAGCAAAGTATTTAATTGCGGCAGCGCACGATAAAGGCGTACTAAAGGAGCGCATATTACCCGAAAAAGTTGATAAGTATCGTTTGTGTGCACTGCTAACGCGTATTTCTCAGTTAGTTATTGATCAACCTGACATAAGCTCAATGGAACTTAATCCTATTCTTGCCAGTAATGGACAGTTTTTAGTGCTCGATGCCACCATGACACTTAGCCGCTATCAAACTCAGAGCAATCGTAAGCGCTTATCTATTCGTCCCTACCCTATTGAACTTGTTGAAGTGGTAACACTTAAAAACAACACCCAGGCTACGCTCAGGCCAATAAAGCCAGAAGATGAACAAGCTCATAAAGCATTTGACGAGTCACTTAATAAAGAAGACAGATATAAACGCTTTTTTGGCGAACTACCACAATTTAACCACGATCAACTCGCTAAAATGACGCAAATTGATTACGACCGTGAAATGGCGTTTATTGTTTGCCAGCGCTTTGAAGGTAAAACACGTACATTAGGTGTATCTCGCGTCATTATGGACCCCGATAACCTGCATGCTGAGTTTGCCATTGTAGTACGCTCAGATTGCCAAGGCTTAGGGCTTGGTCGCATACTAATGAGTGCTGCAATTAACCACTGTAAACGCCAAGGTGTTGAGTCGATTGAAGGCATAACTTTACCAGAGAATACGGGGATGATTGAGCTTGCCCGTAAGTTAGGCTTTAAAATTAGTCGCGACTTTGAAGAAGGCAGTATTAATATGGTACTTAAACTTAAATAATGAATGAACCACACACTTTAAGACAAAAAATGGCTTGCCTGTTTGAAGGCACAGGCCAGTACCATCGAGCAGGACATATTCTTGATATTGCACTCATTAGCTTAATAATGATTAACGTTGTAGCCATTGTTATTGAATCAATTCCAAGTGTGGCAGAGCAGTATTACAACGAATTCTTAGTTTTAGAAATTGTCTCGGTCGCTATTTTTGCTATTGAGTACTTAGCCAGACTTTGGGCTTGCGTAGATAAAACACAATATGCAGCAATGGAAGGGTCTCATACCAAACGTCGGCTTAGCTATTTTTTCTCCCCTTTGGCAATTGTTGATTTAATTGCGATTTTACCAAGCTTAATGATGTTTTTATTTCCTCTCGATTTACGTTTTTTACGCGTGCTCCGACTATTAAGGGTATTTAAACTCACTCGCTACTCACGCGCCATGCAGCTACTTTTAAAAGCCTTTAACGATGAAGGTAGTTCATTAATGGCTGCTTTTTTTATTATGGCCGTCGTGCTTATTTTAGCTTCATGCGGAATTTACTTAATTGAGCACGACATACAACCCGATAAATTTGGCTCTATTCCTGCGGCTATGTGGTGGGCAATGGCAACATTAACAACCGTTGGTTATGGCGATGTAGTACCTATAACGCCATTGGGTAAGTTTTTCGGCGGTGTTATAACACTACTGAGCATGGGAATGGTTGCGATACCTACCGGTTTACTGGCGTCTAGTTTTTCAGAACAAATACGTAAACGCCGCCAATTTTTTGAAGATGCCGTACATGAACAAATTCAAGATGGCACTCTTAATGATACTCAACAAGAACACCTAGAAGAACTACGCTATAAATTAGGCTTGAGTAAACTAGAAGCTAATAAGGCCATTAAAACGCAGTTGAATGAGCATAATAGCCATTTGTTTTGCAGGCACTGCGGTAAAAGGCCTTAAATAAGTACTGCTATTATTAATTAAATATGTCACTCCAATTGCGATTAATAAGCGGGAGTACTTCGGTATTAGGTACCGGTTTACTAAATAAGTACCCTTGGAAATGCATGCATCCTCGCGCCTTTAAAAAGGCGAGTTGGTGCGAGCTTTCTACGCCTTCAGCTACACATTCTTTACCTAAACTATCAGCAAGCGCGAGTATTGATTGAATAATAGCTTCATCGTCAGAATCTATGCCTATGTCTTGTACAAAGCTTCTATCTATTTTTAATACATCAATAGGAAAACGCTTTAAATAAGTAAGCGATGCGTAACCCGTACCAAAATCATCCATATACAATCTACAGCCCAACTTTTTAAGTTGTTCCATGCTGTGTAGCGCTTCTTTTGAATCACGCATTAATATTGATTCGGTTATTTCAAAAACAATTGCCTCAGACGACACTCCTGAATTACTTAACGCTTTTTTAATTTCAGGAACAAGGTCTTTAAACTCAAAATCAAGAGCCGATAAATTAATAGATAAATACAGGCTAGGTGAGGCTTTTCGCCACTCTTTTAGCTCTAATAAAGCGCGCGCAAAAGTCTGCAGCATAATTTTTGTAATTAGGCCTATACCTTCTGCTGCCACCGAAAACTCTTGAGTTTGCACAAGCTTATTTTCAGGCCAACGCAGCAGTACTTCAAAGCCTTCTGTTTTTTGACTTTCAGCGTTAATAATAGGCTGGTAGTAATTACAAAATTCTTCTTCTTGATACGCTTTAGTTAGCTGAGACTCAAGATGCAGCGCTCTTTGAACATGCTGATTCATCTCTTGCTTATAAAACTGATAACGCCCCTCTAAAGAGTCTTTTGCATGATATAACGCTATGCTCGCAGCTTTTAAAAGCGCAGAGCCTTGCTGTGCATCATCTGGTGATGTAGACACACCAATACTTAAATTAACGTTTACAACTTGGCCATTAATCGTAATATTTTGATTCACACAATCCATCAACTTAGTGCATATAATGAGTACTTGTTCGATTTGCTGAATATCTTCCACCAGTACTACAAATTCATCGCCACCAAATCGAGCAACACTATCCGATGGACGCAAGGAGCATTTTAAACGCTCAGCAACCTCTTTAATTAGCTCATCAGCAACTGCATGCCCCAAAGAGTCATTAAAGTATTTAAAACGCTTAATATTTATATGTAATAAAGCAACTTTACATTCGTGCAATTTTGCTTGCTCAAGGGCGTGTTCAACGCGGTCATTAAATAATGTACGATTTGGCAACCCTGTTAAGGCATCGTAGTTGGCCAATAAGTGCAGCTCATTTTCGGCTGATTTTTGTGCATTTATATCGGTTAAAATAATGACATAGCTATTAAGGCGCTGTTCGTTATCGGCCACTGCACTTATTTTCACAAGTACATGGCGTGGCTCACCACTTGCTAAAACTACACTGTCTTCACACGAAAAGTGCTCTCCAATGGATAGCTTTTGCATTATGCGTAAATAATCAAAACGATTGCTGCGCGATATACCTAAATTTAATGCTCGACTAGATAACGACTCAGCAGAGAAATTAAAGGCGGTTTGCAGTGATTTATTAGAAGCCCGAATATTTAAATTTTTATCGAGGATAAACACCCAATCACGTGTTTGCTCAAATGCTGCCGTAAATAGTAAAGCGTGTTCTTCAAACACCATCTCACGGGTCATATTTGTGTAGGTACCCGCTACTTTTTGTGGCGTTTTATCATCCCACTCAACGACTTTTCCAAAATCCTTATACCAGCGCCAATAGCCTTTTGCATGGCGCAGGCGGTAGGTGCAATTAAAGTAACCTTTATCGGTAGATAAAAACTCAAGCCACTCTAAGCGAAATAGCTGTTTGTCTTGCGGATGAATTTTAGATAAATATTCATCAAGGCTCACGGTTTCATTTTCGTAACCTAACTCACTCGCTAAGCGAGGTTGGTAAATACTTGGATTGCTTGATTCCCAATCCCAAACACCCGATTCGCTGCCTTCAAGCGCTAGCTTTAAACGCGCTTCGCTTTCTTTACTTTCTTTATTTGCTGCCAATAAAATACGCTGAATTTTATTACGGCGCATAACCCACATAGCAACAAAGCCAATAAACAGCATGCCATAAAGCACCATAAAATAAGGTGCACGCCAAAGTGGATACTTTACTTTTATTTTTAAAATAGCAGGCGAGGTATATTCGCCAGTCAGGGGGTCTTTAGCCCAAACTTTTAATTGATAATTACCTGGATTCAATTTTGGAAACAATACACGGTTGTTATTTCGGGTATAACTTTTTTGTCCGTTATCGAGTTGATACTCATAAATGATGCGTTCTTGATTACTAAATGCCATGGCCGAAAATGCAACTTCAAGCCCTATATCATCATGGTTTAACACAACCTCGTTGAGCGGTTGTTTTAAATCAAGCGATAAATCTCGTGACATTAAATCAACTCGCGTAATATTTACGTGATCAATAAGCGACTGATAGTTTTGGTTTTCCATTGGATGAAAATAAGTAAAACCTTTTAAGCTACCATACGCAATATGGCCATCTTTAAGCTGTGCCATGGCGTTGCTATTGAACTCAGCAGAGAGTAGCCCTTCTGATGTAGAAAATTGCTGAAAATGAAGTGTTTCTGGGTTTAATCGCCAAATGCCTTTATGGCTACTCATCCAGATCATGCCATCATCATCTAGCACCATATCGTATAGCAGGGTGCCTAATTTATTCCTCTCTAAATCGATTGTATGGACTAATTGATAAGTAGATGCGTCAAGGCCTATTAAGCCGAAATTAGAAAGTGATATCCACAATATATTGTTGTTATCAATTAAGTAAGAAAGCACACTAATGGCTACGTTTTCATGCTGTTTTGGCACTTTATAAATCATTTTAAGTGCTAAATCACTTGGGTTTACTTGGTATAAAATACCGGCATTAAAAAATAATGGTGAATCTGGTTTATTGCTCAGCGCAGGTAAAAAGCCATGGGCTAAAAAGGGTTCAAATTGATCAAACTGACCACCCAAACGCGTTATTACTTGAGAATCTATATTGTATATAAATACCCCATGATCTGAGTGCACAAAGTATAGATCGCCATTTGGCATTAATGTAACGCCATGTACCCTACCGGTAATTAACTCCTGATTAGCAGGGTTATGTACTTTAGGTTCGCTAACTTGATGCGTTACAGGGTCAAAAATAAACAAACCACGATTTGTATAAAGCCATAAATTATTTTTATAAGGCGTTATTTCATATACGGTAAACTCAGTGGTGAGTAAGTCGACTTTGTAATCTTTTAAATAAGCTTTACCAATATTTGTTTTTAAATCAACCTCGGTAATACCGTTATGCGTTGCAAGCCAAAGCTTGTCTTTATATTCGGTAATCCCCCAGATAGAGTGATGCGATAAACCATCCCCCCCGAGCAAAGTGCCATCGACATTATTAAAATGATAGCTGTCATGAGATAAATAAAACGCACCATCAGTCTTAGTCGCAACCCATGTACCACCCGATTTATCTTTAGCCATATCAATAATACTGGTATCGGCAAGTGTGTACTTACTTTGGGCTATTCGAGTATTTTTAATCATCTCCCCGGTGTTTAAATCAAATTTAAACAAGCCTTTATCGGTAGCTAAATCTATTTTTCCGTGTTCGTTTACTATGCTCCAAACATTTAGGTCACTTAGTAATACCTTACTTTCAAAAGGTAAATCGGGGCGTTCAAACATTTTTGATAAGTTACTAATATCAACTTCGTATAAACCTTGGACCGCCCCTACTAACAACTGTTTATTTTCACCTAATGCGAACGACTTAACATTATTTTGGTAAATATGCTCAGCTTCACCTTTTAAGTGCTGTAGGGGCCTAACTTGCTCTGTTGCAATATCAAATACATATGCGCCATGGCTTGTACCTATAAATATATAACCATTGTAGGCAAAGAGCTTTCTCACAAGGGTGTTTTTATATTTAGCCGGAAGCTCAAAAATAGTTGTGATTTTTCCGGTTGCTATATCAAGCTTTGCAAAGTCGCGGCCTCGGCCAATCCAAAGTGTTTTTTTATCAACGGCCACCATACTAAAAACAGACTGATTGATAATTTCTTCTTCACTGGTAGGTTTTTCTAGAAATTGCTGATATGAATCTGTTACGGGGTCGTATCTAAATAGGCCTGCAAGTAAAGAGGCTATCCAAATGTGCCCTTGAGGGTCTTGGTAAATACGATCAATGATCGCTTCTTCTAATTCACCATTAGGGCCGTTTATTGGAATAACTTGATAGCCATCATAACGATTAAGCCCAGCCTCAGTAGAAAGCCAAAGGTAACCATTAGTGTCGATAAGCATTGTATTAACGTAGCTTTGCGATAAGCCTTCGCTTGGAGATAAACGTTTTACTTGTGCGCTTACTTGGCAACTTAGGATAGTTATTAAAACTACAAAGCAACTAATGATCCCATTAACGCATTTACTCATGCTTATTCCATATTATTATTTATTATTATGGGTACTCTAGAGCGACTATATTTCGATGTTTGTAAGTATCAAAAAGTACTTGTAAAGCAAGAGTATATGTTAACACCTGGTTAAAACCAATAGCACAATATAAATCAACTACGTTTTTATATGCGAAGGTATTAATCATCTTATCTTGCGACTTTAAGAGTGTTGATAATAGCTGTTTAGCAACACCTTTACCGCGATGTTCCAGCACAACAAACATGGTAGATAAAAATAAGAACTCTGTTTTATCTTGCAGCCTACATGCTGCAACTATTTCATTATTATAGTAAGTAACCCATACCTTATCTTGTTTATTAGCCCGCCCTCTTACATTATGTTTTTTATAAAATTTATTAACGAGTGGAACTTTTAGCCCATCCAGCAACTTAACTATATACATTTTTATATCAACACTTAGCTAAGCATTAGCGCTAAATATTGCTCAAACTTTTGCTTCAAAACCATTTGTTCAGCCATTGGACGGCTATGGATTGTATTATAAACTTGCTCTCTCGTTTTTTTATTTCGCTTAATTTGATACGCCCAAAAAGACGCTTCATAATCTAACTGAATTTGGTATTTTTCTTCACGTGGCAATAGGCATAAATTAAAACTCACAATACTTCCTCATCCGCTTTTAAAATTATTTGATTAACCCCGAAACTGGGCAAGAGGTAATCTCCTTGTTATTATACGCGTCTTATTTTATTTATTTCTGTAGTAATTGGAACTGATAATGAATAGACATTTTAGTATCTTGTTATTATTGGTAAATTTATTTTTTAGTGCCTCTTGTTTTAGTCATCAATACAACCTCACTTTTAATCGTCCGCAAAGTACACCACAAGCTGATTATGCCTTAGAGTTATTAAAGTTAGCATACGCAGATATCGGTTTTAAAATACATATAATCGATTTTAGCCACCAAAATGCTTTGCTAGCTGCAAATAATGGCGTACTTGATGGGCAGTTAGGAAGAGATGCAAGCGTTGAAGAAAATTACGAAAACTTAATTAGGGTCGATTATGAGCTCTTTAAGTTTGACTTAGTATTATATAAAAACTGTTTACCTAGCAGTTTAGAACAGCTCGATAGCGTCGCAATTGTTGATGGCTACCCTGTCCAAGAGCATTATTTAGCAAGCACACAGTTTGCAGGGAATATTATTAAAGTTAAAAGCATGAATACCCAACTTAATTTGCTTGCTCAGAAAAAAGTACAGGGAGCTTTAATGATTAATTTTATAATGCAAAACAATGAGCTACCTTCACCTCAAGGTTGCTTTGTAAAAGAAGTGCTGAATACTTATCCGCTTTATCATTATTTAAATAAGCGTAATGTAAACTTGGTAGAAAAGCTTAAAATGTCATTAATTAACTTAACTAACAATGGCACTGTGTACGCACTAAGAGCCAAGTATGGATTAAGCTTTTAAAAGTCGAACCCTTGCTGCTGCGCCTGTGTGCTTGGCACTGCATTTTGCTGCTTTTTTTGAAGATAACGTTTGTAGCGCTGCTGGCACAAACTAAGCACCTTCTTTTTTTGGTCGTTAGTTAAGGTATTCCACGAAAAGCGTTCATCCCGACTACGATAACACCCTTTGCAATACCCTCTGTTATTAACTAAGCAAATACTCTTGCAAGGACTTGGAATATCAAATATTTCAATTTGTTGCATGCATAAGTACCGCCAGTTGAAGAGGAGGTATTAGTATAGCGTTATTTTTGAGCAAAAAAAAAGCAGCAATTTAATTGCTGCTTAGTTTCATTGAGCTGTGAGTATTAATGTTCACAGCTATTAGTATTTATCTCTGTTTTACGGTGAAATGGCTTAGCGTACATAGCTAGCACTAATGGTTTTAACTCTTCAGGTACACAGGCTAAACGTTGTTCAAATGTTGCTGTATCAGGAGAGTCTATTACCGCATCTTTACAACCACCAGCGATGTAATTGCCTGGGTGTAAATAAAACGAATCAACAATTTGCCTATCAATTGTTTTAGCAAGCTCTTCAGCACTATCACATTTAGATTCAATTGGTTGCCCAAATGCTAAATGCACGTGCCCTTTAGCAGTACTAAAGCCTTCAACAATGCTCGCAATATCTTCACCAGCCGATTTAACGTACTCACCATGATGTTGCTTGTGGTAAAGCTCTTTGGCTTTAGCAATTGCACACGGCTCATATTGATAAGAAATAGAAACAGGCACTATTTTTAACTCTTTAATATAATCGCCAAACTCTTTCTTTTGTTTACGCCCATTTAATTGCAGCATTTTTAAAAGCGCAGGATCAGTTTGATCAAAACCGTCTTTTGCACGCCCTTCTTTTTGCGCAATCCAAATAGAATTTCCACCGACCACAGAATCGTAAATGTATGACGATAATTGAGTCAGTGCTTTTAACATCTCTTTTGGTGCTTTAGCAGAGCGCTTAACTATAAAGCTTTTATTTAGACGCATAAGCTCAGTAATGTAAGGTATTTGCAATAAATTATCGCCAATAGCAATACGCACTGTTTTCATTTTATGTTGGTATAAACCCCAGTTAACTAATGCAGGATCAAGCACTATGTCTCTATGGTTTGAAATAAATAAATAGGCCTGGTTAGCATCTAACTGTTCTAACCCAGAAAAGGTAACTTTTGATGTGGTGCGTTTCACTAGTTTATCTAAGTATTGTGCCACTTCATTTTGCACATCTTCAACGGTGCTTACTTTGCCCCATTTTTTGCGTAACTGACTTCTTACCATTGGACGCGCAATAAAAGGCACTGCCGATAAAAAGCGCGGTAAATTATACTTTGCTATTACATCAATAAACGCATCATCGTTAATTAAACGTGTAAGCGACGCCGCAACTTCGTCGTCGTTGTATGGGCGTATATCTGCGTATTTATCTTCTAATTCACTCATTACTACATCTACAATGTTAAAAAACGGTACGCCAAAGCGCACCGTTTATGTCTATATCCGATTATAACTCAGCCAATCTAAAATGCGAAATAACCAAAAAAACGATTTTTATTTTTAGCAACTTGCTTTAAAGCCGAGTTTAATTACCTTCTATGACCATGAGCTTGCTTAAAAGTGCAAAAATCTGATCAATCTAGCAAAATACCATGTTCTCAATCTGCTAGTGGGCAGACCACTAATACAAAGCCCTCTAATCATTTGGTAGTAATACCATTAACAAAGCCTTTCTTTCATAGTACCTTAAGCTCGTATTTTAGATTTTTGATGGATCGTAGGCATCTTTTTACGATTTTAACTCTTTCAGATCCACTTATTTTAGGGCTCATAATGAACATTACTATTCTTGATAACGCAACGTTAGCTAAAACGTCTCTTACTGGTATTGAACAACTTGGTAAATTAACGACTTATGAACTTACTAGCCCAGAGCAAGTTATTGAACATTGCCAAGGTGCTGATGTATTAATCACTAATAAAGCAGTTTTAAATCGCGACACGATTAGCAAACTTACACAGCTTAAATTAATTTGTGTAAGTGCAACTGGTACTAATAATGTTGATCTAGAAGCCGCTAAAGAATTTGGTATTGCCGTAACTAATGTAGCTGGCTATTCAACACCTTCTGTTGTTCAACATACGTTTTCTTTAATTACTAACTTACTGGGTAACACACACCGCTATCAGGCGGATTGCCAGCAAGGCGCGTGGCAAAAAAGTGAAATGTTTTGCATACTCGATTACAGCTTTAACGACTTACAAGGTAAAACATTTGCCATTATAGGCGGTGGTACGCTAGGTAAAGGCGTTGCTAAAGTGGCTGAGGTATTTGGCGCAAATGTTATTGTTGCAGAGCGCAAAGGTGTTAAATGTCGCGACGGTCGTACGCCTTTTGAAGACGTCATTAAAACAGCCGATATAATCAGCGTACACTGTCCGCTAACAGATGAAACACGTGATTTAATTGCACTTAATGAGCTTAAAATGATGAAGCCAAGCGCTATAATTATTAATACAGCACGTGGTGGAATTATTAACGAATCCGACTTAGCTACAGCGCTTGAGCAAAACCTAATTGCTGGAGCCGGTGTTGATGTACTAACTAAAGAACCAGCTGAGCTTTCAAACCCACTTGCTAATTACAAAGGTAATAACCTTTTACTTACTCCACATATAGCATGGGCAAGCACCGAATCTATTGTGCGTTTAATTAATGAAGTAAGTTTAAATATTGCTGCATTTAATAAAGGCGAATCACGCAACCGCTTGGTGTAGTGATTTTATTGTAGTAATCAAATAAGCTAAAAAATGGCTGTTTTTACTAATACGTTTAATATTTTATTAGATAAAAACAGCTTAACTCACTTAACAAACTGATTAATAACAACTTATAAATATGGTCTACTCTTTGCTTTAATACAGCTAATAACCAATTAAAAATCTTATTAAGGTAAATAAAAATGAAAAAATCACTTTTAGCAGCCGCTTTAATCGCTCCATTTTTAACAGGCTGTGTTATTGCCGTATCAGATGGTGAAGCTGAGACTCATTGGGCTGGTAAGAATTCATCTAGCTGGCAAGCACAACATAAAAATAATCGTGAAGCTATATCAGAGCTAAAAATGGATAGCAGTTATCAATCTGTTTTAACGCAATTAAAAACGCCTAACTTCACAGAGCTATTAAAAAAAGATGACGATGTATACCAAGTACTTTTTTATGTAACTCATAGCAAGCATTCAGATTCTAAAACAACGAAAGATGAATGTACGCCACTTGTATTTAAAAATGATAAGTTAGTGGGCATTGGTGAAACCGCTTTAGGTATGATCACGCAGTAACCTATAATACCAATCCGCAATAATACTTAATCATTTTGCGGGGCTAAACGTGTCGCTACCTGTGTTAAAAAACTCTCATTTACGACTGCATGGATGCAGAAGGTAGAGCAATGCAGGAGCAATTGCCGAGAACAACTAAATAGCGAATTTTTTGCCTAGCTATCAACACGTTTTTCCATTCTCAAAATAGATCACTTAATTAAGCGAATTGGTATAAAAAGTGTTTAATACGAAAAATGCCAATATATGAATATTGGCGTTTTTGTATATTAAGTTTTTAGAGTGCAACTATTCTATCTCGCCCTGCATCTTTAGCGGCATATAGGCCTAAATCGGCCTCTTCTAATAACGCTTGCTCAGCATACACTTTTCCACTTTGAGTAGTGGCAATACCTATACTAATAGTGATGTGGTCTGCATTTAATGAGCCTTTATGTTCTATATTCAAAGCATTTACAGCATTGCGTAATTTGTTAGCAAACTCCATAGCCTCATGCCTATTCATTCCAGGTAATACAGCTGCAAATTCTTCACCACCATAACGAGCTATAAAGTCACTACCACGTTCACATTGAGCTGCGAGTGCTTGTGCAACATCCTTTAAACATTCATCGCCAGCACGATGTCCGTAGCAATCGTTGTAACGCTTAAAGTGGTCTATATCCATAAGTAACACCGATAGCGGGGTTCCACTGCGTTTACTTCGGCGCCATTCACGAGCTAAGTTTTCGTCTAAGTAGCGTCTATTTGGGATTTCAGTTAAGCCGTCGATTGAGGCTAACATTTCTAGCAGATCATTTTTTTGCTTTATAAGTAATTGGTTACGTACTCTAACGCGCACAATAGAAGGGCTAAATGGCTTAGTGATATAATCCATAGCACCGAGTTCTAGGCCCTTAGCTTCGTCGTCATGGCTACGATTAGCTGATATAAATATAACGGGGATCGATTGAGTTATCGGATTTTCTTTAAGTTGCACAAGCACTTCATAGCCGTCAATTCCTGGCATAATCACATCAAGGATAATTAAATCAACTTGCGCAGTTTTTACAAAGGTCAGTGCTTTTTCACCACTTTCAACTAAGAATACGTCGTGTTCTACTTTAAGTGTTTTTTCAAGTACTAATCTGTTGATTGGATCATCATCTACAATAAGTACTTTAGCTCTTTTCGACATCCCTAGCCCCTACCCCTTTTATAAAAACAATTACCTGTTCTAACTGCATAATAAGCTCTTTCAGTGTTATTTCAACAGGCTTGTTAGTTGTTTTAAGTGTTCTTTCACACAATAAAGCGCAGTGAGACAATCGTCTAAAACCTAAATTACCTGCTACACCTTTTATACTATGCACTAAGCGTACCAAATCATCCTTATTGGTTGTTTCTTCTATTTGCAATAGCTGGGTTTCGCATAAATTAGCAAATTTATCAATCATTGTATTGAGGAGCTTTTCATCCATACTAAACTGCGTTAATGCGAATGATTTTTCAAAAAAGCTTGGTTTAACTAAGTTTAAATCGGCAATTGCATCAATAAGTACCTTAGCAACAACAGGTTTAGTTAAGTGCTTATTCATACCACACTTTAAAGAACGTTCAATATCAGCGGGTTCACAATGAGCCGTTAAAGCAAAAATAGGCAGTTGCTTTGCGTCAAACTGTTGACGAATTAAAGCCGTAGCTTGGCAGCCATCTATTTGCGGCATTTGTACATCCATTAATATTAAGTCAGGCTTTAAAACTTGCAATAATTCCATGCCGATAGATGCGCTTAAAGCGGTAACAACACTTACGTTTGCTTGGCGTAATACACTGCTAATTATTTCTAAATTAAGTTGATTATCATCAATGGCTAATACAAGTAGACCCGATATATCAACTTTAGTTTCAGCAATATTATATATTACGGCATTGGTACTAGCTTTAGGCTGTTGCTGAGAGTTCAAGCTAAATAGCCTTTGTCCCAATGCCGATGCTTTAACGTGATGCGCAGCTAAATGCTCACTTGTTGGTAAATTAAGTGTGTGCTGATGATTAATAATAATTACCGATGTTTCTTTAGCTGATAACGAATCATTAATTGCTTCAACATTTAAAAGTGCAGGTAAATCGGCCGCATCGATTATTATTTGCTGAGTATTGGAGAGCTTAATTGGGTATTTGAGTACTTCATCTAAATTAATATTAGCAAGCTCTGTATAAGCATTTGTTACTTGCTTAAGCTCTTTGCTTTGATCCGATAAAATAGCCAATGTATTAGTCGGTAACATCGTATTTTTAGTGGTATCAACCAAAAAGCTAACGCTGAAGTAAAACTCACAGCCATGGCCTTTTTTACTCTTTAAAGCAATCTCCCCTCCCATTAATGACACCGCATGTTTAACAATCGCTAAACCTAACCCAACACCATGATGTATACGTGTTGAAGACTCATCACCTTGCGTAAAGGCGTCAAATAAACGCCTCTGATCGGCTTCATCTATACCCATCCCCGTATCAATTACTTTAAAGCAAATATGCTGTTGCTCTAGGCTATCACTTTCAATAAGTTCCATTTTTAAAGTGATAGAACCTGTTTTTGTAAACTTAACAGCATTTGTTAATAAATTACCTAATATTTGCTGTAAGCGAATGCTGTCGCATATCAAATCAGGCGCTATTAACGGGTCAATATCAATAACAAATTCAATACCTTTTCCTTCGCACAATGGAGCCGTTAAACTTTCGCAGATATCCACNGTTTTAAATCGGTTTGCGAACTTTCTATGCGTGCAAAATCAAGCATTCTATTGAGCATTAGCAACAAGCTTTGTGCTGCATGCTTAGCTTGATCCGTTTGTTGTAATTGCTTTTGCGTTAATCCTTGCTCAATAAGCATATCAAGCAGCCCTAAAACAGCATTAAGAGGAGTGCGTATTTCATGGCTTAAATTGGCTATAAAGCGACTTTTAGCAAGGGTTGCTCGTTCGGCATCTAGTTTTGATTTAGTTAATGCGCTCACATCCTGAATGTGAATAACATAATAAGCTGGGTCGCGGTTTTCATCCCATACAAGCGATACACTAAGTTGTAACCAACTTGTTAAGCGCCCTTGAGCAAGCGTTAAGTGGTATACGCGTTTTTTGTCATCTAGCAATTGCGCTAAAGTGCTTTTTATTTGCTGCCATTGAGTATCGTCAAACAATGCTTTTAACTGCTCACCAACCAGTACTGGCTGTTCAGAAAACTGCTTTCTTGCTGCTTTATTTACTTGTAATATTGTGTGCTCAAGCGAGAGTAGAACCACGCAGTTAGCCGCAAATTCAATCGCACTTCTAAATTTAGATTCTGATGCTTTTAAGGCCAATAATGCTTGTTGCTGTTCGGTAATATCGCGACCAATGCCCATAGTCCCTAATAGATGTTGGTGCTCGTTATAAAAAGGCGCAATAGTAAGTTGATACGTTTTTTTATCGGTTTCTATTCGTTGTTCAACACTGTTTCTATTTTGTAATACTTGTTTTTCAAGCGCATTTATTTGTTGATCGTTATCACCTAAATCATCTACATATTTACCGACTAATGTAGTTTGATCTTTACCGATGTACGCCTCAAATGCTTTATTGCATCCTAAGAATGATCCATCAATATTTTTAAAATAAATAAGATCTGGCACACTGTTTAGCATAGTGTTGAGCAAAGCCAAGTGGCGCTCTTTTGCTTCGTAACTGCGGCTTAGCTTTTCTGATTGCAACTGAACTTGGTCGTCCAGAGCTTTATTTGCACTTTGTAATGAATCAACTAACTGTTTGTTTTTAGTAAATACCCGCTTCACTTTAGAAAACCAAGGTTGCCAGCTTAGCGGTACTTTATAATCGAGCTGCACTTTTTGCTGTGTACCGTTACTCTCTAGGTACGACATTAAGTGAGTCATTGGTTTTACAAAAATGCGCTGACTTAACCAAAAAAACACGCCAAACATAATACTTAAAAATAGCGTTAAAAATGCAAACTCTAATAGTATTTCATACTTAATTGGGCTTATTAGTTGGGGTTTGTGCTCGTAAAATGCTGCGTGAATAGGTAACTCATCCATAGGCTGCATAAAGTAATTACTATCACTAGTTAATACTGTTTTTTTACTGTGGTGCTGGGCCAAATCAGGCCAATAATTTTTTAATGCTGTTGCTTGCTCTATTAACTGTTTAGAGCTGGCGATAACTTGATGTGATTGGTTCATAAAAACGTATTCACCACTGTTCGGTGAAACCTTTTTTAACCACCCAGAAATTGCCTGAACATCATAAATCAAAATAATGTAATCGGCTGAGCCAGTGCTTCGTTGTCGGCCAATAGCAAAATACGACTTATCATTCACTTTAACAATAGGACTTGAAGTAAGTTTGTTTGGTGAAAATTTTGGCTTGAATTTTCCATTTAGAATTTCAGTAAGCATTAAACTTTGGCTTTTGTTGCGCCTGCTTACATAAGCAAAACCATTATTATCAACATATGCTACACCCGATAACGACTGCATTAATGCAAGCGTTGTATTAAACGAAGGCCCTAATGCAATCGCCTGTTGCCACTGTACTAATGCCTTAGCAGATAACACAAACTCCCCCTTACCTACAATTTCAGTGCCTTGCTCACTAAAGTGACGGTAATAGTAACCATCATATTGATTTATGCCCTCGAGTAAGCTTTGGTTTATTTTTGGATAGGTCGTTTGTTCGTATAAGCTAAACATTGTGGTAAGTAGGTTACTCACCGACTCCATCCCATGAGTAACCTGTGCTGAAACATTCGTAAAATCGGCTTCGCGTTTTTCAACCGCCCGCTCAAGCTTTATATTATATAAGTGCAAGCACAGTAAAAAAGCGACAATCAATGGCACTAAAAGCGCAATAAATAATGAACGATAATAATGCTTCAGAGGTAAAAAATTCAATGTACTGCCTGCCATTTGGCCCGAAAATCAATCGATAGACTATCGAGCCAATTTGTTAAGCGCAAGTTATAAATTTTCTTCTGCAAATGACGCTAAGCGACTACGTACAACACCGTTGAGGTTTATAGTTGCGCTGCCTTCAAAGTTTTTAAAGCGCTCTACTATGTACGTTAAGCCCGATGTTACTGGCGTTAAATAGTTACTATCTATTTGCGCCAAGTTACCCGTACAAATTAATTTAGTACCTTCGCCGCAGCGAGTAATAATCGTTTTAAGTTGAGATGCCGTTAAATTTTGGCTCTCATCTAAAATTACCACCGCATTTTGAATGCTACGCCCACGCATAAAGTTAACCGATTTAAACTGAACATTAGCCTTCTCCATAATATAGTTTCGGCTTGATATCGGATTTTCGTCGCCTTTGTGCAATACCTCCAGCGTATCGGTAATGGCTGCAAGCCATGGCGCCATTTTTTCCTCTTCAGTGCCTGGTAAAAAGCCAATGGACTCTGCTATTTCTGGCGTATTACGAGTGACTATTACTTTATCGTAAATACCTTTTTCGATGACCATTTCAAGGGCGCTGGCAAGTGCTAACAAGGTTTTACCGCACCCTGCTGGTCCTGTTAAAATAACAAGTTCAATACTTGTATCGAGCAGCGCATCAAGCGCCATTCCCTGATAAATATTTTTTGGCTTAACGCCCCATGCTTGTTGATGCATTAAACGCTCAACACCAATATCTTTTAGCGTTATGTGCTCGTTATCGTACGATTTAACACGCGCCGCAAACTGATCCCCTCCATCAAGTAAATATTCATTACAAAATACATCAGGTATTAAGTTTTTAGGCACATGATGAAACGTATCTCGTCCGTGTTGCTGCGTATTACACTCCCCTACATGGTCCCAAAAATCACCTTCAATTTTTTTATAACCACTAGTGAGCAAGCTTATATCGTCAATAAGTTGGTCGGTACGATAATCCTCAACATATTTAAGCCCTGCGCCTTTGGCCTTTAAACGCATGTTTATGTCTTTTGTTACTAATATAACTTTTGAGTCACTGTGCTGCTTTTGTAAATACACGGCGCAATTAATAATACGGTGGTCGTTTTCGTTTCCCGGCAGACCAGAAATGGAGTCGGCAAATAAATGGTCGTTTACAATAATGAGGGTACCTGCAGAGCTCGCTTTTGCCTTTTTGTTACTCGGCAGCGCCACGCCTTGTAGCATTTGCTCGGGCGTTGCATTTTTAAGTACTTCATCTAATCCACGAATAGCGACGCGCGCATCGCGGCTTACGTCGTGTTTTCTGTCTTTTATGTGGTCGAGTTCTTCAAGCACTGTCATCGGAATTACAACGTCATGTTCTTGAAAAGACAAATAAGCGAGGGGTTCGTGAAGTAGTACGTTGGTATCTAGCACATACATTTTACTTTCAAGGTTCGAAGCTTTTTCCATAGCACTTTCCTTACGTTTTATGATTTTTATGCTATACCAAAATAACTAAGTAAAACGGGCAAAACTTAAACCTGCAATACTTAATTGCCAAGGCATAATGTAAGTTTAGTCTATTTGTCATAAAAGTCCGTTTTATTACAAACTGTAATTAGTTTTGATTTACCTAAAAAAGAGTCATAAACAAGTTGTTTTAATAGTAATAATTAACACTTACAAAATTAATTAAAAGTGAGCCAAATAGCGCCTTGCAGTGGTGTTAGCTTACAGGTAACATAGCCGCCTTTTTCATCATAGACGAGACATACATGAATTTTTCCTTAGGTCAGCGTTGGATCAGTGATACAGAGTCAGATTTAGGATTAGGCACCGTTGTTGCCATTGAAGGCCGTCAGGTCAGCATATTATTTCCTGCCAGTGGTGAGAGCCGTGTTTATTCTTCGGCAGAAGCACCTGTTACCCGTGTGGCATTTAATCCTGGCGATGTGATCAAAAGCGTTGAAGAATGGGAATTAGAAGTAGAGTCTATTGAAGTACAAGGCGAGTTACTGTGTTATCACGGCACCCGTGTTGATAACGGCGAAACTGCCAAACTTAAAGAAACCTTTTTAGATCATTTTATTAAGTTTAATAAACCACAAGATCGTTTATTTGCGGGCCAAGTCGATCGTTTTGATCGCTATACACTTCGCTACCAAACGTGGTTACATAAATTTGAACGTGAACAATCGCCTATTAAAGGCTTAATTGGTCAACGTGCTAATCTTATTCCGCACCAGCTTTATATTGCCCAAGAAGTGGGTAAACGTTTTGCACCACGCGTACTTTTATCAGATGAAGTAGGCCTTGGTAAAACAATTGAAGCAGGCATGATTTTACATCAACAAATTATTAGTGGTCGTGCGAGCCGCGTACTTATTGTTGTACCAGAAAATCTACAGCACCAATGGTTAGTAGAAATGCTACGCCGCTTTAACTTACACTTTTCTATTTTTGATGAAGAACGCTGCGACGAAGCGTTTGCAGATTCTCCAAACGTGTTCGATACAGAGCAACTAGTACTTACCAGTCTTGAGTTTTTAACCAAGAAAAAACGCTGGTTTGAACAAGCAACACTTGCTGATTGGGATTTACTAGTTATAGATGAAGCCCATCACCTAAGTATAAATAACGGCAAGCCAAGCTCAGAATACCAACGTATGGCAGAGCTTAGCCAAGATATTCCTGGCCTTATTTTACTTACCGCAACGCCTGATCAACTTGGTCACAGCAGTCACTTTGCACGTTTACAGTTACTCGATCCTGACCGTTTTTACGACTACGACGTGTTTAAAGAAGAAGAAGCAAATTATAAAGACGTTGCTGAAGCTGCAAATCAATTACTGCAAGAGCAAGGGCTAGACGACACAGCCAAAGCCACGCTAATTGAGCTATTAAAAGAAACCGATATTACTGATATTCTTGAAAAAGCACAGCAAGGTGATTTACCAGCACGTAAAGAAATACTTAACATGCTGCTCGATCGCCACGGCACGGGTCGTATATTATTCAGAAATAGCCGCAGCGGCATTGATGGCTACCCAAGTCGTAAATTACACGCCTACCCTATGGCACTGCCAAAGCAGTATAAAACGGCTATGTCGGTTCTCGGTAATATGGGCGGCATTCAAAACCCTGAACTAAGTGCACACCGTGCTCTTTTTCCTGAAAAAATATTTCAAGAGTTTGAAGGCGAAAGCGCAAGCTGGGGTCTATTCGATCCACGTGTAGATTGGTTAATCGACACTCTTAAAACGCTTAAGCGCGAAAAAGTACTACTTATATGTGCTAAAGCTGAAACAGCTATCAGCCTTGAGCAAATACTGCGTGAACGCGAAGCCATTAAAGCGTCGGTATTTCACGAAGGCATGTCTATTATTGAGCGTGACCGCGCTGCTGCATTTTTTGCAGACGAGTACGATAATGCACAAATATTACTGTGTTCAGAAATTGGCTCAGAAGGTCGTAACTTCCAGTTCTCGCATCACTTAGTATTGTTTGATTTACCATTGAACCCTGATTTACTAGAGCAGCGTATTGGTCGATTAGACCGTATAGGTCAAACGCAAGATGTGAACATTCATGTTCCATATTTTGAAAACACCGCTCAAGAAGTATTACTACGTTGGTATAACGAAGGTCTAGATGCATTCGAATCTACCTCGTCAACAGGCCAAATGCTTTATAAAGAGTTCCGCGATGATTTACTTGAATATATTTCTGCGCATAACTGCGATGAAGACGAGCTCGATCCATTACTTGAGCAAGTAGCACAGCAAAATGCAGTACTGCGTAAAAAAATGGAAAGCGGACGAGATCGTTTACTAGAGCTACATTCATCGGGTCAAGGTGCTGCAGATTCACTTGTAGCTGAAATCGAAAAACTCGACAATCAGTTTGAATTACCAAGCTACATGATCAACGTGTTCGACACATTTGGCGTAAGCCAAGAAGATAAAGGCGAAAATACCATTATCTTAAAGCCAACTGAGCATATGTTAAACCCATCATTCCCATCGCTTAAAGAAGACGGTATGACCGTTACCTTTGATCGCGATACGGCACTTTCGCAAGAAGACGTGCACTTTGTTAGTTGGGATCACCCAATGGTGCAAGGCACCATGGATATGATTTGTGACGACGACTTTGGTAGCGCATCGGTTGCATTGCTTAAAAACAAAAAGTTACCGCCTGGTACCTTTTTTGTTGAGCTTATTTTTGTTGCAGAAGCAATGGCACCAAAAGTATTACAAGTTGGTCGCTTTTTACCGCCTACACCAATTCGTATATTGCTTGATAAAGCAGGTAATAATTTAGGTGAGAATGTGGCATTTGAAGGCTTTAATCAGCAGTTATCTGCCGTTGGCCGCCAAACAGCAAGTAAACTTGCGGGCGCATTGCAAAGTGCTGTTCACCCAATGATTACTACCGCTAAAGATATGGCACAAGAAAAACTTGAAGTTATTCGTGCAGCGTCGCTTGTTAAAATGCAAACGTCACTCAGTGAAGAGCAAGAGCGACTGGTAGCCCTTAAGCAGATTAACCCGAATATTCGCCAAGAAGAAATTACCTTCTACGATAAGCAACGCAACGACCTAACTACGTATATTGAAAAAACGCAGTTACAACTTGATGCAATTCGATTAATAGTAGTTTCACACTAGAGATTTTGGCTTTTAACCGCTAGCCTTCTAAGCTGACTCCAAAGTAAATTTGGAGTCAGCTATTAAAAGCTTAATTAACTAAATAGCTGTATCTTTTTAAACTTCATTTTTAAAACCACGTGTTCTTATTTAAATGTAAGCTAACCCTACCTCTTTAGCTTTATACTAAGTCCTTTGTTGTGCTATCTATTTTTCTCAACATAGCCGTATCTAAAAACTCAAGCTGCGCTCTAGACAGCTATTGTGTGAGATAGTTGATAGGTTTATTTTCCCTTGCATAAAGTTGTTTTTTTGTTAACCTACTCGCCTTCCATTTTAGTCTTTTTGAGGTGTTTATGGCGTTTCTATCTCGTTCGATATTGGCGTTGTCCATAGCGCTCTCAAGCAGCAGTGTCTTTGCTCAAGCCCAATGCGATGTTGAATTACGTCATGGTTTAATTATTACTGACGATGCGATTCGCATATTAGATAAAGGCCAGACTCGTGTACAAATTAATAACAATAACCAACTATTTATTCGCGGTTATTGGGTTGATTTAAGCGATGACGAAAGCAAAGTACTCGAACAGTTTAGTAATGGTATTCGCCACACAGTCCCCGAATTAGTAAATCTGGCTACCGATGGTGTTAACTTAGGTTTAAGCGCTATTGAACACGTAGTTGAAGGTATGTCAGACAAAGAACCTGAAGTACTTAAAACCCAACTAAAGTATGTAGAGCGCGCGCTAATGGATAAGTTTAAGCGCGGCGATGACTTCTTTTTTATAGCCCCTCAATCACTTTCGCAAATAGATGATTTTTTTACTAAAGAGATCAGCCAGCAAATTCACTCTGCAGTGCATGGATCGTTAGGTGCTATTTTGGTATCACTCGGAGATGCGTTTAAATCGCGTGAAGGTAATATAGAAGATCGCATTAACGACATGGGGCAACGCATGGATATTATCTCAAGAGAAATTGATAAGTCGCTACAAAAAAAGGCGCATCAATTAGAGCTTAAAGCTTCTGAGTATTGCGAATGTTTAAATGCACTCGATGTAACCGAGTCTCGCTTACAAGCAATAGTACCTGGTATGGCCGATTACGATTTAGTGCAAATAAAGTCTTAGAGTACGTATTCGTTTTTAAAATAAAATAACACCGAGTATAAATATACTCGGTGTTTTGCTTTATGATTGATTAAATGATTGATTAAAAATAAGCGCTTCTACTTTTTATTCTAAATTGGTGAGCCCGGTGGTATTAGCAGCACTTTAAAGTTATTTGGCCATTGCCCTTTAATTAAAAACTGATTTACTTGCTCAGCTAAATATTGCTTAAACGCACTCTCGCCAGTACTTGTATGGCTCAGCATTGAGTTTTGGTTAAAGTCTTCACTCAACTTAACTAGGTAGTAACGTAACTGCGCTTGCACTTCAGGGCTTGCACTATCGCTTGCTACTAAATCAGCCATAGCTTTTGCTGTTAAAAATTGCACGCGCTGAGTGATTTTACCTGTCATTGTATTAGGTGATGACACGTTAAACACTTGGCTATATAGCTCCTCAAGTAACTCATCTAAACTATAAAAGTCATTACTACGCGCTTGTTGCTGCGCTAAGCGATTTAAACGCTGTGCATTTAATAAAAGCGACAAGCTGTGCTGCACTGCAACCTCGGGTAATGCCATTGCATCGAGCGTTAACCCTGTGCGCCCAACTATGCTCTCGCGCGATTTAGACTCGCCATATGCTTTTGGCGGAATTAGCGATAACACAGATTCAGGAAGTAATAAGTTACTTGGCTTAAGCGTTGCAAAAATAGCGTTTACTGCTTCTTGCTGTGTTTTTTTATTAACGACTTGTGCGCCTTTTACGGGTGAGTCACCGCGTGTTTCGTATTCATAATCAACACCGGCTATAAGCTTAACCGCAGCCTCAACCTGAAAACGGTGAAACAGATAAAGCGGAACTAGTTTTTCCTCTAATTGCGATAATGAGTCGCCCGTTTTAATATTATTAATACCAAACTGCGAAAGCGCTTTTTTACGTACGTCGAGTACTCTTAAAAGTTCCTGCGAAGGATTAGTGCCGTTATCCCATAAATGAGCTGTTGGATGAGCGCCACCTTTAGCACGAGCATCACTATCTGATATAAACTCAAGGCCTTTGGCTTTGTTCTCTTTTAAAATAGCAGCAAGTTCTGCGCTTTCATCTTGGTTAGTAAAATCGCTATAGCCATATTTAATTACTTGGGTATCCCACACGCCCATGCCTGTTGCATAGCCGCGCGTTACATCAAGCTTACCTTGTTCATTAAAACTAAGTAGCGGATGTGGGTAATCCATTACTGAGGCTCTATCCCCTACCGATGCTGCAAAGTTATGAGAAATACCTAACGTGTGGCCAATTTCATGTGCGCTTAATTGGCGAATACGATCAAGCGCCATTGCTTGCAAGTTTTTAGCAACTTCATTGCCTTTTAAATAAGGAGCAGCGAGTGCTTCAGCTATTAAAATATCTTGGCGAACACGCAATGAGCCGAGTGTTACATGCCCTTTAAGTATTTCACCTGTACGTGGGTCGATCACCGAACTTCCGTATGACCAACCACGCGTTGCACGGTGTACCCATTGAATGACGTTGTAACGAATATCCATAGGGTCGGCGCTACTTGGCAGCACTTTTACTATAAATGCATTTTTATATCCTGCAGCAGTAAATGCATCGTTCCACCACTTTCCACCTTCAAGCAAAGCGCTTTTAACGGGCTCTGGAACGCCAGGATCAAGGTAATAAACAATTGGTTTAACAGGCTCACTAATAGGTAAGCTTGAATCCTTTTTAGTTAAACGATGGCGCGGTATATAACGCACGTACATAGAGTCACCAAGCGGCGCTGCGTAATCTTTATGCTCTATACTCCAAAAACCTGATTGAGGATTAAACTTGCGCGGCGTGTAATTATCGTCTGGTAATTGAATAAGTGAATGGTGCATGTGTACGGTAAGTGAGTATGGGTCGGCACTTACTTGGCGAACAAATTCACCTGGTTTTGTGCCTTTAAATGTAAGTACGGCTTCAAGCTCGGTGTTTTTTACAAATGCTTTTGAGCGATTCATATAAACGGCGCTACGTGACTCATCAAGGCTAAAGTTACCTTGCTTACGCGCCGCAAGCGTTCGGCTTACGCCGTGTACATCACTTAATAAATAAGGTGTGTAATCAATAAGTGCTGTGGCTTTATCTTCTGCGACCACTTTAAAACCAGCAAGTATACTTGATGCAAACGCCTCTTTAATACTTTGCTGTTCGGCCTTGTTACTTGTGTTGGCACGATAGTAAGTATTTACAGCCCGCAGCATTACTTTGTCGCCAAAACGCTCAAACTGCACAAGGTGAGTATTACCAAGCTGACCTCTATCAAGGCCTATGTCGTTAGAGCCAATACCGTAAGGCAAGCTTTGCTGCAGTAAAAATTGTTGTTCAAACTTATCAACTTTTAAATATACTTTTCCGTTTTGGGTATCGTAAAAAAACGAATAATAGCCCGGAAAATGATTCATTTGCGTAGTAAATTCATCAATTGACTTAATTGCTGCGTGCGCTTGAGTTATGATAGAGCACAGCACAGTAAAGAATATGTAACTTAGTAGTGGTATTTTTTTCATAATCTTATCTTTGTTATTTGTGTTTTAAGTACGATTAGGTGGTCCCATTATAGGGTGCTATTTAAACAATACAGTTATTTAAGACGAATTTCAGCGCTCTAAGCTAATCTCTCTCACATTATGATTGGTTTTAACACGTTATCAGGAAAATAGAATGCGTAGACTCCCTCCAGTATTACTTGAAGATGGTTGTTCAAGAGAACTTTTATCATTAATTCGAACAATTTTAGCAGCATGTAAAGAAATTTCGTTTCGCGTTGGTCAAGGCGCGCTTTCTGGCGTATTAGGCTCAACCCTTGATGAAAACATTCAAGGTGAAACTCAAAAAAAGCTCGATGTATTATCTAATCAGCTGTTAAAAGATATTTTACTGGAATCAGGTACGGTTAAAGCAATCGCGTCTGAAGAAGAAGACTACACAGTAGCAGGTAACCCAGACGCTAAATTTATAGTGGCATTTGATCCACTCGATGGCTCGTCAAATACGGA